>CALJTZ010000375.1 GCA_937975655.1 uncultured Synechococcus sp.
TTGGATTAGGAGTTGGTTTGGAGTTGGCAGCTTCCAGGGCTTCAACGCGGGTGCGGAGTTCGAGGAGGCACTGGTAAGGGAGCGCACCCTGGGAGCCCCAGTGCTCGACGCTGGCCCAGGGGTCGGGGGGTGCGGGGGTGCTGGGCACGGGTAGAGCTGGGCGTACCTAGGTAGGATAGCGCTTAGGCTACCCAGCGGCTACAGGCGCGTTAGTAGGTGCGGAAGCGGGAGCCGCCGGTGACCCAGCGGCGGAGCGGGGCGAGGGCGGCGATGGCGTAGCCGGCGGCGTCGACGGGGTGGCTGGGGTCGTCCATGCCGGTGCCGCCTTTCTCCGGTTTGCCGTCTTTTCCATACGCTTGTTGCTCTAACGACTTCTGCAGGTACTTGCAGCGGTTGGTGACGAAGAGCCGGTCGGACATGATCAGGACGTTCATGCCGTTGACGCGATCTTCGATGGCGGGGTTGCTGAGTTGCTCTTTGATCTGGAAGCCGCCCTTCTTCAGGAGGCTCAGGTCGCTTTCTTTGGCGTTGGTGGTGGTGCGTTGGCGGGAGGCGGCGTCGGGGATGACCACGATGTCCCCACGCTCGTAATGCCCTGGGTACGCGTCTTTGAGCGCTTGGACGATGGCGGGGGTGTCGCGAACCACGAATTCGTCGACGAAGTGGAAGCTGGTGCCCCTGCGGACAAGCACTTCGATGAGGCAGTTGCCGACGTTGAGGTCCACGCCGCAGAAGATGCGGTCGTCCGGTAGGACCACCTCGTCGGACCAGTGCTTGTCGCGGTCGAAGTCGGGGTAGACGCTGGTGTTGGCGAGGTTTGTGAACTCTCCTTCGATGTAGGAGCGGATCAGCTGGGGTGGGAAATTGGCGTAGAGGGAGTCAATGAAGCCGGGGGGAAGGTGGGGGTTGTCGGTGGTTTTGGCTTTGATCAAACGCCTGTCAGGGCTTGGGTTCTCGACGAAGGTTTTGAACATCCACCGATAGCCCTCTGGTGTCGATGCCACTGCGAGTTGGGGGTTGGCGCCACCGCGCAAGCGGGCGAGGACCATCTCGGAGGCTTTTTGTGCAACATCGGCGGGAGATGTATCAACCTCGTCAATACACGCGAACGACAAGTTCTGGCCTCGAATGCGATTCCACGTCTCTGTTGCGCGACAAAGTATAGTGCAAGGCCCGTTAGGGAGGTATAACGTGTATTCGGGCTGAGGAGATATGCGAAAGTCGTGTTGGATCTGGTGTTGTTCTAGATAGTCGTCGAAAGAACGCATCCACACGTCGCGAATCATCAAATGCGTCGGCTCGAAGACAGCCCCAACCGTGCCGGGATTGTCCATAGCCAGGATCACTGTCTTGCAACACAAGCTGTAGGTCTTGCCCGCGCCGAAGCCGGCGCAGTAGCCGACGATCTTGGCGTCGTTTTCGTTGACGAAATCGAGCTGGGCGGGCAATAAGCCGGTGGTTATCTTCTGACGCAGGGCGTCGTAGGTGAGGTCGCAGCGGGTTTGGAGCTGGATAGCGGGCTCGAGCAGCTTGCCGCCGGGGATGACACCGAGTAGCGGCACGTAACTGGTGCGGATAGGGGCATCCTACCTAGGGACAGCCGCTCGTAACAGCGGGGAGGCGGGGGTGTTACCTGGGTAGGAGTGCGGGGGAGAGGGGGTGGGTAGGGGCTAAATGGGGGTGGGTTGGGTGGCTGCGTAGGTAGCTTATGAGGGGCTGGAATGTCAAGGACTTGCGGGGTGTGGCGATGTGCCTGGAAGCCATTTGGTAGGGGGTAGGGCCCTGGTATGGGCGGTGTGGGGCGACCGTTAGCAGGTGCGCAGCCCTTGCCGTGGTGTGGGTCTCAGCCGCTGGCCCCTGTAGTGGTGAGCACTAATGGCGCTAAGGGGTGAGACATTGCGGATATTGCATAGGGTGCCGGACTAGGTGGGATTGCTCACGGCTAAGAGAGCCATAACCTATCTAGCTAGGTTATGCTCAGTGTTGAGAGGCAAGGGACTGCTGGTTTAGCTCACTGAGCTAAGCGCCGCCCCTGCCCTCCCGGCTCTTGCGCCGGTTCCACCCTTAGCCGCGGCCGCTATCAGCGCCGCTCACACCATGCCCTCAGTCTTTAAGGAGTTGCAGCGGCTAGCTGCAGCTGAGATCACGCCAGAAGCGCTAGCGCAGTGGCCTTGTGAGAATTACGACTCCCGCCACTGGCGGACGCTCGCTGCAGCCGGTGCATTCAGCGTTAGAGGTCGCGTAGAACCCGATTCAGACTGCAGCGCGGATTACGAAACCCCGCCTCCGGCCGGCACCGAATGGGTCGGAATCGTTCTGCAGCTAACCGGCGGCTCCTGCTCCCGTCCGCTACGGACTGAGAGCGTATGGGCCATCGAAACTCCTGGCTTTCAGCCGCTCCCGCCTTCTGCCTGGCAAGACTGCTACAGCCATATGGCAGAGGTCGCCTCAGCCCTCTTAGAGGAGCTCCTAAACGCTCCTGCCGTGATCAGCAACCTACAGGGCGAGATCGCAGATCGCCTCTCACTGGTGGAGGCGCTGGCGTGACAATCCCCGCATCCCTCCACACTGCTGCGCGACGCCTGCGCTACCTGCAGCAGAACCCGATTCACCCTTACGGCCGCACCCTTAGCGCCGGTGAGCAAACAGCCGCCGCTGACGCGTTTGCTTACGCGCTCTACGTGCTGGCCGATGAGTTCTGCCTGCAGCCGGATGAGCGCTACGCGCTGCAGCACGGCCCAATTCTCCCCGGCGAGCCGTTACCGGCGCTCCCCGCCAACCGGTGCGCAACCGGTGCCCAACTTCCCACGCTTCGGAGCCGCTGAGCCATGCCCTGCACCCTTTCAGCTGAACGCGTCGCAGATCAAAACCGCATCAACGCCCTAGCTAACGAAATTGAGGGCCACCTTCTGCGCCTTCTCAGCCCGTGGCAGCAGAAGAAAGCCTTTAAGACCTCCGGCTGGGGTGGTATGGTCGCGGCCCTTCAGAAGGCGTTTGACGCCTACTGCGAGAGCCACGGTTACAACGTCCCCGCCACTAATGACGCCCGCGCTAGCGAGGTGTGGATGAACCTTTACCGCCAGTACAACAGCGTTACAGCGACCGTGAGCCTGCGCTGCAACAGTTGCGTCAAGGTTGACCTTTACCTAGGACGCACCAACGAATCGGGAGTGCTGATCACCGAAGCCGATGGGCACAAGCGCCGCACCGATTACACCGTGGCTGAGATCGAAAGCGCCTTTGCTCGCGCCTACCAACTCGAAAGCGAAGCCCGCGAACTGCGCTCCTCTTATCGCGAATTCGGGTGATCATGACAAACGCAACCCTTACCCTCCGCGGTGCTGCCCTAGCCGCCACTCTGCTCTGGAGCTCCACAGGCGATGACGGCGAACCGCTCGACCGGTGCTACTGCGCCGGTGACATAGCCGCCGATGATCTCGAGAGGCTCACCGCCGAGTTTGACGCCTTCACTGAGGCGGCTGATGCGGCGCTTGACGCCGCCTGGGCAGCCGGTGAGCTCCCGCCATGGTTCGATCCCGCAGAGCACTCCCTGCACGATTTGGGCCCCCGCCACGATGACGCGTTAGAGCACGATTACGTCCTAACGCGTAATGGCCACGGCGCCGGATTCTGGGACGGCGACTGGTGCGCAATGGGCGACACCCTTACGGCTCTCGCGCAATCCCTGCCCGAGATTGAGCCGCTAGTGGGCGATGACGGCCGAATTTACCTTTACTGAGCTGGTGCCATGACACTATCCGCTGAACGGCTAGCCGAAACTTTTAAGGTCTCACCCTTTACCGCCAATCTTGCCCTGCTGGTGCTACGTGGCCGTGTTGATCCTCTGGCGCACCCCAAACGATTCCCCCGCACCGTTGCGTGGGTCAGCCGGTGCTACCACGCTCCCTGCACCGCTGAAGTAAAACTAGCCGCGCTTGACGAAACCCTAGAAACCTATGGCGTAGAGGGTTTGGCAGTAGAGGGTGCTTGGATCGACCGTTACCACGGCGACATTGTTGCCAGTTACCTAAACACTGGTGATACCTACAGCCCCACGCTCCTGTTGGATCATGACGCGAACCGCTGGCGGCTCACCAGCTGGGGGGATTTTTACGAGAGCGTAGAAAACCGCTACAGCGGCGAGAGCGATGACGGCTAGTCGCTCAAACGCTGCAGAGCTCGAGCGCCGTGAGGAGGCGGCGGCGCTCCTGCTGGCTAATGGCACCCCCCGCACCGCTGCCGTAACGGTGCTGGCGGAGCGCTACGGCGTCGACCGGCGAACCGCCAGACGGTACGTTTCAGCCGGTGCCCTCCTCCTCTCCGAGGAGGTCGGCTCTGCCGACCTTAACGCGATGCTCGCCGAGAGCATCGAGCGGCTAAGGCGGCTGGCTTATGCCGCCGAAACCGCCGGCAACCTATCAGCCGCGGTCGGCGCTGAGAAGGCTGCAGCCGGTGCAGTTATGGCACTGAGCCGCCTTGACGCCTTAGCTATCGGGCACACCCTCGCTGTGGCGGAATCCGCGGCTACCGGCGGTAAGCCGTCCGAAGCGCAACGGCGCCGCTACAGGCGCAGTATCCGCACCCCGCCGTCTACGCCGTTCTAACCGTGGCCTTCGGCCACGAGCGCGATGCCGCCGGCCCTCCCGGCGGCGCTTTCTGGTGCTTTCAACCGGTGCCCCACCATGGCGCAACCCCTATCCCGTAACGGCTCACCCGCTGCTAACCGCCCCCGGCGGCTCAGTATCACCATGCCCGCGAACGTGTTTGAAGCGCTCGAGCGCCGCTCCACACTGGAGGGCCGGAGCCTCTCCAATCTGGCCGCTTATCTGCTCGAGGCCGGCATGGCAGCCGGTGCCCCTAAGTCTTAGCCGTTAGCCGAGCGCAGCGAGGCTGTGTCCGTTATGACCGTTTTTAGGGGGCCCCTACGTGGTGGGCTCCCGGCGGCTATGGCGCCGCTTGCCGCCGAACCGGTGCCCTAGGGCTCAGTTCTGGCGTGCTAGCAGCTGCAGTAGGTCGGCTTGGAGGCGGAGAGCGCCGATGGCGTTGGAGCCTTGTTTCATGGCGAGAGCCTGCTCCAAGATCTGCTCTAGCTGTTGGAGCATCTGGCCCACCTTCTCGGGGCGATCCATGACGTTGGCGTCAGCCACCATCTGGCGGCGAGCATCATGAATGCGATTTTCAGCGGTGCGCGTTTCTAGCCCCCACTCCTCAGAACAGAGCTTACGGATTTGATTAGGGCGTTTGCCTTGGGTGAGCCATTCCTGCACCTGATGCACTTGCTGAGCTATCTCGATAGCTCTGAATGCTTTGCGCTTCTTTGGTTCTGGTGCGTCGGCGGGTTCTTCGGCTACAACCGGTGCCACAGCCTCAATTGCCGCGGCCTGCTCTTCAGCTGCCTGTGGCTCTTCAGCTGCTGGAGGCTGTTTCGGCTGGGGTGGTGGTAGATCGACCATGCCGCTGGGGCTCTTGCTGCTACTAAGTTGCCCGAGTCATGAATGGCTCGGGGCGGCTTGAATGGCGGTGGTGGGATCTGGCCGGAGGCTAGATACACCTTCCCCCTTATAAGCCACTATAGCTATAACCGGCGCTAGTGCAAGTGATGAATGGCTAGGTAGCTTTATAGCTGTGAATGCCACTGCCGGTGCCCTAGGCGCAGAGGTGGCTGAGGTACTCGTCGGTCTCCCAGGTGCCATCGGGCAGGTGCCAGAACAGCGTTACTTCCGTGAATACGTCCTGGGGGTCGTCGGCTGGTGGGCAGCTGTGCTCTTCGAGCAACGTGTCGACGAGCTGGTGCAGCGTTTCGCCAGTGTGAATGCCTTGCAGCATGAATGTGAGGTCAGTGCGGATCGCGCCGCAGTGACCGTTGGGCCAGTGGAAGCAGATAGCGGTGTGGCTTTGCTGGAGCTCCATGCCCTTGAGCCGGTGCCTGAATGCACGCCATGCGGTGAGTGGCTTCATTGTGGGGTAAGGCGGTTAAGTAGGGGTGAGGCTTTGGTTTGATTTAACGCGGGAGGCCAGGTGAGCCATGCCGTGGTCGTGGCCGGCGTCGTAATCCGGTGTGGTGCGTTGGGGTGGTGCCTTGAGATGAATGGCGTCCAGGTAGCCCGTGGCGTAGGCCTCGAGCTTGGCGATGGCGAACGGGTCTCGCCATTCCATGACCTGGGCGGTGCTACGCATCCGGTGGCATGGAGTAGTACGTGGAGAGGCGCCGCTCGAAGCGGGAGGTGGCTTCGGCTAGCTCTTCGGCGTTGAGTTCCCAGATGTCGGGACTGGTGCCACTGGGGCGGGCGATGACGAGAAGGGCGCGTTCTGGGCGTACCCCGTACACATAGTTAATGCCCTTGGCGTATGCGCCAAGCTGGCAAAAATAGTCCTCGACTAATGCTTCATCGCGCTTATTCTTTGAGGTCTTCCAGTCGCAAAGGCAGAGTGCGTCTGGGTTCTCGCCGTAGTTGACATACGCTAAGGCGTCGAAGCTGCCCGCGAAGCCGGTGGGATGATACACCGGTAGCTCTAAGGCTACTTTCTGGTCCCAATGTGATTCAAGCCAGGGGCGGATGTTGCGCCAGTAGCCGCCAAAGGCGAAATGGCGGGGATCTGGTGGCTGTTCCCCGGCGTGGTGCGCCTCGATCCAATTCTCGATGCAGGTGTGGGTCCAAGTGCCGCGGGCTTTGGCGGCGTTGGAGATGGCTTCGGCGTCGGGACGCTTGAGCCATTGCTGGAGGCGCTCTTTACCGGCGCTGGTGGCACCAAGAATGGTGGTGACGCCGGGGTAGATGGCGCCGTTGGGTGCCTTGTAGCCGGTCTTGTCCGCTTTGCGGACGGCGATGCCGCGTGGTTCGGGAAGACTGAGGAGGCGATCAGTCATTGCCGGTGGGCTGGTGATCGCCGCAGAAGTGCTCAGAGGCGGTGACTGGCCAAACGGCTCCGATGTGGATCTCCAGCTTGTTGGGGGAGCGGTGGTGGCATTCGCCTACTTGGCCGCCGGAGGCGGCCACCCACCAATGGCAGTTGGAGCAGGTGGGGCGTTGCAGGTCGTCGAGGATGCCCATTAGCTGGTGGGGATTAGGGACGTGCTGCGGACGATCACCGAGAGGTGTTCGCGATTGTTGGCGTACCAGGCGCGGGCGGCGCGGTGAGCGGCTTCGGCCGTGACCCACTGGTGCGCATGGAGGGCGTTGAGAGTCCAGTCGCCGCAAGACGGAAGGCCCGAGACATAACCTCGGGCGCCCCTGAGCAGGTAGCGGGTGCTCATGCCTTGGTAGGAAGCGGGTTGCCGCCTTCGTAGAGGGCTTCGATGTCGGCACCAGCGGCGCAAGCTTCATCCCAGGCGGCGATCACCGCTTTGGCCACCTTCTCGCTGGAGCGCTTGGTGGGGACCATTGCGGCGTGGTAACGGGTGTCGGTGCCCTTACCAGTGCGGGTGATCTTTACGTCCCACTTGCTGAGGTCGGCGTAGTCCTCGTCGGACGCGAGGCGTTCGATGTCGGCGAGGAGGCTCTTCTGGTTGGCGGAGAAGACGCGGATCATCTCGGCGTCGAAGTCGTAGACGAAGAAGCTGGCGCAGCGCTTGATGGCGCGTTTGCCGTCGCGTTCGGCTACTTCACCGTCGACTTGGGAGCACAGTTCGGCGAGGAGCTGGTCGTCAGGCCACTCGGGGGTGATGCGCTTGGTCATGCCACCGCCGTTCTTGGTGAACCAGACCTCGACGCCTTCCAGGGGGCTCTCGGACAGGATCGCGAAACGGACCGTGGAGCCGTCCTCGATGGAGCTGGGGTTGAGGTAGATGCCGGCTGAGGCGCTCTCTTTGGGAGCGAGGGTGGCGGAGAAATCTTTGGTGAAGTAGCTCATTCGAGGGCTCGCGGAGCCGGTGGGTTCTGGTGAATGCTACCCAACCTAGATAGATTGCGCAATGGCGAAACCTCAGGTCAGCTCGGTGGCTTTGCGGATGAGGCGCTCGAAAACTTCGCTGCGGTTGATGCCCTTGACGGCTGCCAGCTGGGTGAGCAGATCCCAGGCCTCGTCTGAAAGGCTGAGGGAGCGGCAGCGCTTTGGTGCGCCCCAGTGGGTGCGGCTCTGGGAGTCTCCAAGGGGGCGGTTGGTGCTGGGCATCGCGGGGTGGCTTTGCCGTGGATTGTAACTAGGTAGCTAAGGCTCCGGCAATCACGTCCCACAGCGCGGCGTCGGTGGTGTCAGCGAGGGCGGCGAGCTTGGGAAGCTGGTGGATGAGGCGATCTCCCTGCACTGGGCGGCCCATCAGCAGATCTTCGATGGCGGGGCAGGCGTTGCGGAGGGCGGGGAGCTCGGTGAGCCAGTCGACGCCGTTGGCGGCGAGACGCAGGCGCAGGAAGCGGCCCAGCGCCTCGGAGGCGGGTTTCTCGTCATCCGGTGCGATGTGGCGGTCGTCGTTGATGGCGAGGGCTCTGAGGCCCGTGAAGGCCTCGAAGAGGCCCCCAGGGCCCATGACCACGCCATTGGCGTCGAGGAGGGGTTCACGGCCCTCCCAGAGGCCTCTGAGGGCTTCGGGGAGTTTGTCGGGGAGGCCGATGTCGGAAATGGGGTCGAGAGAGCTGGTGGGATAGCCGAGGGAGCGGCCGTGGGCCAGGTTCAGGAAGCCCACGGCGAGGAAGACGCGTGGAGCGGGGTCGCGGAGTTTGCGGCTGGAGAAGCCGCCCATCTGGCTGGAGTGGAAAAGGCTGGCGCCTAGGTAGGCGTTGGCGAGTTTGAGGAGCTGCGGTTGGGTGAACTGGGCCAGCCAGGCACGCCAGAGGGTGGCGAAGGCTGCGGAGCCGGTGTCCAAGACCTGATTGACCGGGTTGAGACTCATCTCGGCTATGTAGGTAGCTAGAGCCTACCCCTAGCGGTGGGATCCGTCAAAACACCCCATATAGACTCTGCACCTCTGGGGGTCCTATGTGCCTCTCCCCCTTTGTGTGGGAAGGGATTTGATGAATTTGAGGATGAGGCAAACTTCGGACATGTCTCATGTACTGCCCATCTGGCACCAGATTCGAGGGGAGAGGTGCGGCACCGTGTCCGATGTCTGCCCATTGTTTTGGCCTACTAGAACGATTGCGCCGCAAGGGAAGTGGGGAGTTGGGACCGCAGAGGGGGGAAAGTAATAAGGGGGTTTTGCAGCAAAAAGCCCCCAAAAAGGGGGCAAAAGGGGGCATTTTCGTCTCAGATCTGTCTCAAAGGTGTCTCACGCCCTTGGTTTAGATCTCGTTGATGCCGTCGCCTTTGGCGCTGATCATGGCCTTGGCGGCGTCACGCATCACCTGTCTGGGGCGGTAGTGGGTGTCAAGGCGACCGGTGACCCGGCTGCGGAGGCGCTGGGAATCCAAGGCGGTGCCCACCAGCTGGTCGAGGAAGCGGCGGAGGCTGCGGGAGTTGAACTCCAGGTCCAGCTCCTTTGACCATTCCGAGGCGATGCGCCATTCGTCGTGGCGAACCATGCGGAAGGCTTCGGTCAGCTTCTCCAGCGGTGATGTGGTGTCGTTGTTGGGGCGGCACACCTGCCAGTGGCCCTGGTAAGGGTTGCGGGTGAGCGAGAGGGTGCGGCCGGCATAGCCGGAACGGCTCTTCTCCATCACCAGATGGCGGGTGGCGCCGATGGTGGGCCGTGGCGTGCCCTTTTTCCACTTGAGTAGTTCCGGTGGGTAGTAGAGCCAGAGCTCCTCTGTGGAGGCTTTGATCTGCTCAGTGCCGCTGAAGCGGGTGGGTTCGTCGCGGGTGGTGTGGTGGAGGATGACGTGGGCGCACTTGGGCCAGGCCAGGCCGTTGTGGCGCACCAGCAGGCGGATGGGGTCGGCGTAGGAGGGATCGCCAATGCGCACATCGGCGCAGGCCATGGAGCTGAGGCAGTCGTAGATCACCAGATCCGGTGAGAACTCCTCGAGGATCCGGCAGATCGAGAGCATGTCGTCGAAGGTGGCGCCGCTGCAGACGCGCAGCCGATCTCCCGCGCTTTCGGCGTCGACGCCTTCCAACGCCAGATCCCGCACCATGTCGAGGTCGCTGCAATCGCTGGTGAAGATCAGAACCTTGCCGGGGGTCTCGGCGCTGTGGCGGGTGAAGTCAATATCTATAGGAAGGGCGTTGATGACGCGGTTGGCGAGGAAGCAGGCCAGCGTCGTTTTGCCGGAGTGGCTGGCACCGGCTACGACATGCACCCGCCGGCCCATGAAGCCGTCCAGCACGTCGCTGTGGACGTTGCCTTTGTGAGCGTCGTTGGCGATCTGCTCCAGGGTCTTGGGCTTGCTGCGCTCGACGGTGCCGAGATGCTGCTCAAGGGCCAGCCGGCGCAGGGTGTCGGCCTCCACGCCGTACTCCCGTTTGGCGCGGCCGATGAAGGTGGCCATGGCTGCACCGTCGTGCTGAATCTCGTTCATCTGGTTGAGCAGCTTCTTAAAGCCCTCCACCTGCACCCGCATCTCAACCGGTGGGATAGCCCAGGCCGGTGCCTCCCACTTGTTTTCTCGTGCGAAATAGAAGAGGGTGCCGATCCGCGCCTTCTGGTCCTCGGAGACCTTGGACTTGGCCAGGCTCTGCAGCGTTTTGATCGTGTCGTTGCCCGGTTCCCACTGATTGCGCTGGTCCCAGCTGGACTTCTCGATGATGTCGATAGTCCAGTCCAGGCCGAACTCGTTGAGGATGCCGCAGAGGATCCGGCGCACCTTCTCGTAGGTTCCGCTGCTGCGGCCCTCGCGGTTGGGGCAGTAAGGCAGGGCGAGATCCACCAGTTCACGGCGCTCAAAGGCGCTGAGGCGTTCCCATGGGGTGGCGTCGTCTTCGCCGCTGCGCTGCTTTTCTTGGTGGCTGCGGGTTTCGCGTATCTGCTCCATCTGGGCGATGACCCCCAGCAGCAGCCACTCCGGCGCTTCGGCCAGCTTGGTTTCGGTGGGACTGCGGCCCTCGCACCAGCGGTAATAGAGCGGCGTCTGGTGGCTGGAGTCGGGGTGGTCTCCGGCGATCACGGCGTGGCGCCCGCGTCCGGTGCCGTTCTGCCAGATCGCTTCCAGCACTACGGCGCCTTCGCTGTTACGCCAGGAGGCGCTGCGGTTCTCAAACTGGGGCCACCAGTGGGGTGGCACCTGAAAGTAGAGCTTGGCGCGGCCTTTCTTGCCGCTGATGTTTGCGAGCGTCTGGGGTAGCTCGGATGGGTAGTGGCGGAAGTGCTTTCGGAACGCGCGAACGGCCTGGGAGCCGTAGCCGTCGAAGTCGATCACCAGCAGGCCGTTGCTTTCCTCGCCGGTGATGACGCCCAGGCCGATCATCTTGTGGCTTTTCCAGCGTTCGGCGGCGCTGGGGGACTCGTTGATGCGGATGACGGTTTCGAGGGTGTGGCCTTTGCCCTTCTCGTTCCAGCCGTCCTCGAAGCAGCGCTTGGCGTCGTCACCGCCACCGGTCATGGCGTAACGCCAGTGGGCGGGAAGCCCGTCTAGCAGGCGTAGTTGGTCGTCGCGGAGCATGGGAGAACTACCTGGCTAGGTGAGGCTACGGGCCATGTGCCGCATCAGGTAGCGCTTGCGCGGCAATCCGCTGAGTCTCTTGGGACTACTTGCCTAGGTAGGATGCAGGCCGTAGGGTCTGCCCAGACGCTCCGCGGAGATGAACAAGTGGTTTGGGCTGGGACTGGTAATTGGGCTGGGAGCCGGTGTCCTGACGGTGATCAGCGAGTGCCCCTGGCAGACCTGTCTGGCGCCGGGTCTCTACCTAACCCCCTTGCGTGTGGAGCAACCATGGAACAGCCGCTGAGCCCCTACGACCGGCGCCAGATGGCGTTGGACGTGGCGGTGGACATCTTCTGCGACATGGACCCCCAGCGCGTTCGAGGCGTGGCCTCGTGGACCGCAACCCTGCTGGGCATCAGCGACAAGACCCTTCTCAAAATGTGGAGCGAGCGACGTGTCGATTTGGAATGAGCTGAAACGGCTGGGCACCTGCTTCTGCCTGGATACCGAGACGGCTATGGCGCCGCAGTGCTTTCAGCCGCGGCAGGCGCGTCTGATCCAGTTCCACAACGACACCACCAGCCTCTACTACGACCTCCTCGCCTTCGGCGCAAAGGAGTGGGGAGAGCTGGCCGCGTTCTTGGAGGATCCGGCGCTCGAGATCTACGGCCAGAACCTGCTATTCGATTACCGCGTTCTGTACGCAAACGGCATCCGCCTCGCCGGCACCCTGTTCGACACCATGGTGGCGTCGAACCTGATCCACAACGGGCGGGCCAAGATGTCCCACTCGTTGGCGGAGATCGCTCGACGCGAGCTGGGCAAGGTGGTGGATAAGTCGCTCCAAGCCGGTGGTGGTGAGACCAGCTGGATGGAAGGGGAGCTCACCGAGGCGAGGATCGCCTACGCCATGGGCGACGTAATCACCACCTGGGAGTGCGCCCATGTGCTGCATGAGCAGATCGCAGCGCAGGAACTCACGGACGTGTACGCGCTGGAGTGTGCGCTAATTCCGGCGGTGGCGCAGATGGAGCACCACGGGATGTATCTCGATCCTGATGCCATCTCGGAGACGGTGGAGCACTACAGCTCTGAGTCGGAAATGGCGAAGCAGTGCTTCCTCGAGACGCTGGATGGCCGGTTGCAGGACGCGGGGGCGCCGGCCCTGCCGAAGGACGACGACGGCACCTTCAACACCCGCACCAAAGACAGCGGCTCCATCCGCCTAGGCACCAAGCGTTTTGCCGGATTCAACCTCAACAGCTCGTCACAGGTGCTGGCCTACTGGAAGTTCCTCGGCATTGAGCCGGTGGATGACGCCAAAAAGCCGACCACCGACCGGAAGGTGTTGGCGCGGTTTCAAAGCGATGAGCTGGTGCGGATGTTCCTGCACTACAAGCGGGTGGAGAAGCGCAAGGGGATGGCGCAGAAGCTGACCGAGCACTGCGATGAAGACGGCAGGATCCGTGCGCGGTTTATGCCACTTGCCACCGGCACGGGCCGCTTCAGTAGCTCATCGCCCAATCTGCAGAATGTGCCGCGGGATCCGCAGTTCCGCTGTGCGTTTCGGGCACCAGAAGGGCGGCGTCTTGTGCAGGCCGACTATGCGGCGATGGAGCTCAGAGTTGCCGCGGCCATCGCTAATGAGCGGGCCATGATCGACGCCTTCAACGCGGGGGCGGACATTCACACCCGCACCGCCGCGTTGATGTTCAACCTCACCGAGAGTGAGATTAAAGAGCGGAAGGAATTACGCCAGCAGGCTAAGGCGGTCAATTTTGGCGCACTATATGGCTCGTCGGCAAGAGGCGTTCAGCAGTATTTCGCCACCCTGGGGATGTTCATTAGTGAGAAGCAGGCCAGGGAGTTGCTGCAGTTGTGGCACGCGGCTTATCCGGCGTTCGGTAAGTGGCACCAGTTGTGTCAGGCCAAGGCGATGAAAGGTGATCCGGTGCGCACCATCATTAAGCGCCGCCGGCTCTTATTTGGGGATGAGAATCGCCTGACCGTGCAGGCCAATAACGTCGTGCAGGGGACCAGTGCTGATATAACCAAAGCGGCTCTAATCGCCATCCATCGCGCTTTGCCGGCCCGTGCATTTCTGGTGGCAACGGTTCACGACGAGATCCTCGTCGAGTGCGAGGAAGCGGATGCCGAAGGCATCGCGGAGATGGTGATCCGTGAGATGGAGGAGGCAGCGGTGCCGATGCTCGGCAAGGGCATCCGCATCAAGGCGGAAGGTGGTGTGCTCACCAGCTGGGGGGATAAGTGAGGGCCGCTCCTACCCGCCTAGGTAAGCTAGGGGAGTGGCTGTGGCGCTCTGGACGGCGATCTGCGCGATCCTCAGTTGAGGCGGCTGCGGCGGGCCATGGCGATGGCCACGGCAGGAGAGTTGCACCGGGCAGCGGACTTCCTCGAGGCCGCCCGCTTGATTCGCCAAGGCAAGCGCCGCCAACGGGCGATTAGCCGCCACCAGCAAGGCCAGCGCATTGGCCCACTTAAGCCGCGTTGATTCACTTTCTGCATAACCAGCTCTTTGCGCTGTTTGCATAACCCAGGTGCTGCAATCAGCGGCAGAGCGCTGTGTTTTGATGGCAAAGAGCAAGTGGCCAAGTACATGTGTACCCCCCCCCCCCCC
>CALJTZ010000376.1 GCA_937975655.1 uncultured Synechococcus sp.
CGGCCGACGCCTTCCAGGACGCTGCACCGCTGGTGCAGCCGGCGATTGGGCCCCGGCGCGCCCGGGTTGGGCTGGTGCTGGGCTGCGTGCAGCGCCTGTTTGATCCGGCCGTGAATGCGGCCACGCTGCGGGTGCTGGCCGCCAACGGCATCGAGGTGGTGACCCCACCGGCCCAGGGCTGCTGCGGCGCCGTGACCCATCACCAGGGCGAACTCGAGCAGACCCGCACCCTGGCCAGCGCCCTGATCGACAGCTTCGATGCCGTGGTGGGGCCTGGCAAGGCTGCCGGTGCGGAGCCCCTCGATGCGGTGCTGGTGGCGGCCTCGGGCTGCGGCCACACCATGAAGCACTACGACACCATCCTGGCCAGCGAACCGGCCTGGGCCTCCCGCGGCTCCGCCTTCGCCGCTCGGGTGCAGGACGTGCAGGAGTTCCTCGAGGCCCTGGGCCTGAGTGAGGGCTTCAAGGCCGCGCTAAAACCCCTCACCCACGCCGACGGCCAAGCGGCCAGCGCGGAGCGCCCCCTCACCCTGGCCTACCACGATGCCTGCCACATGCTCCACGGCCAGGGCATCAGCAGCCAGCCCAGGGCGCTGCTGCGCCGGATCCCCCACGTGCGCTTGCGCGAGGCCACAGAGGCGGGAGTGTGCTGCGGCAGCGCCGGCATCTACAACCTCGTACAGCCCGATGAAGCCGCAGCCCTGGGCCGGCTCAAGGCCGACGACTTGGCCGCCACAGGTGCCGACCTGGCCGTGAGCGCCAACATCGGCTGCAGCCTGCAGATCCGCCGCCACATGCAGGAGGCCCCACGCCCCATCCCGGTGGCCCATCCCATGCAGTTGCTGGATCGGAGCTTCAACGGCCATGGCCCGGCCTGAGGGCTCCGCGGAAGCGGCAGGGGCCCCAGAACAGGGACAACTGCTCAGCATCCTCGGGCTGGGCTTCGGCCTGGCCGGTGCCGTGGGCGGAACGATCGGTGCCGGCATCCTGCGCACCCCCGGCCTGGTGGCCGCCCAGCTGGAGCACCCGGCCTGGATCCTGGGGGCCTGGCTGGCCGGCGGGCTCTATGCACTGCTCGGGGCCATCTGCGTGGCCGAGTTAGCCGCCAGCCTGCCCAGGGCAGGTGGCTGGTACGTGTATGCCGAGCGGGCCTTCGGCCCTTCAGCCGGTTTTGTGGTGGGCTGGATGGACTGGATCGGCCATTGCGCCGGCCTGGCCTGGGTGGCGATCACCATCGGCGACTACAGCGCCGCGCTGCTGCCGGCCAGCCTGGTGGCCCAACTGCCCGGTGGTGGAGCCAGCATCGCCGTGGCGGCCCTGGCCCTGTTCACGCTGATCCAGCTGCCGGGCGTGCGCAGTGGCAGCGCGAGCCAGGAACTGCTGAGCCTGGTGAAAGCCGCGGCGTTCCTGATGCTGGTGTCGGGCACGGTCTACCACTTCGTGTTCCTGAAGGCGGCGCGCGAGGGCTGGCCGATCGTCGGCGAGCTGACCGGCCTGATCGCGCGCGACGACACCGGCGCCACGCAGCGCGACCGCTTCATGCGCGAGAACATCGATGCGATGGCGCGCAAGGTCGGTGAGTTATTGCGTGTGATGTCATTTACCCCAACACTAGTGATTGGTCATTCTGCCGGTGCGGCTGTTGCTGCGCGCATGGTGCTAGATGGCGCCGTTGCACCTGTTGCTGTAGTGAGTTTGAATGGTGCGTTTATAGGTTTTGGTGGATTAGCGGGGCAGTTGTTTTCACCGATCGCACGTTTGCTGTCTGCAGGTTCATTTGCCGCACG
>CALJTZ010000377.1 GCA_937975655.1 uncultured Synechococcus sp.
GGTGACCCTCGGCGACGAGGAAGCCCGACGGCGGCGCACCCAGAAGACCGTGCTGGAACGGGCTGCAGAACCCACCTTCCCGCTGGCGGTGGAGATGCACAGCCGCCACCGCTGGCTGGTGCACCGGGACGTGGCCCGCACCGTGGATCTGCTGCTGCGGGGGCAGCTGCCCCGTCCCCAGGTGCGGGAACTGGATGCCAACGGCGAACTCCAGCTGCAGGAAGCCCCGCCGCCAGTGGCCCCCAGGGCCCTGCCCTCGCCCACCCCGATGCCACCCCCAGGCCGGCCCCGATTCACCCCCCTGGCACCGGTGCCCCTGCCGGATCCCCAGGGCAGCCAGGACGCCGACCTGGAGGAGTTGGGGGATACAGCTGCGGTGAGTGATGCCCGCCCCCTGCAGCTCTATTGCGCCGGGGTGAGCGAACAACTGGTGGAGCAGGCCGTACGCAGCCGGCGACTGCCGGTGCAACAGGTGCCCCTAGTGGAGGAGGCCGATGCCGTGCTCTCCATTCGCCAGCAGCTGGGGCGCGATCCCGAGGTGCGGCGGCGAGCCCAGGCCAGTGGGGTGCCGATCCTGGTGATCAAAGCCGACACCCTGCCCCAGATTCAACGGGGCCTGGAACGGCTGCTGCAGCGGCAAGGCGGCACCAGCCCCACGCCTGCAGCCCCGTCGGCCGCGCAGGACGACGCCCATGGGGCCCTGGAGGAGTGCCGTCTGGCGGTAGAGCAGGTGGTGTTGCCCCAGGGGCGGCCGGTGGAGTTGCTACCCCGCCAGGAGGCGGTACGGCAGATGCAGGCGGAACTGGCGGCCCGCTACCGGCTGCGCTCTGCGGTGTTCGGCAGCGGCCCTCAGCAGCGGCTGCGGATCTTCCCGCCCTGAGCTCGATCCGGCTGCCCGATTGACGAAGGTCGCCCCGCTGTGGGTAACTATCTGAGTGCTCCGGGTTGCGACGTTCAGGCGTCGCGCTGATCAGCTCCGGTTGATCTCACCCCACAGCGCGTTGGGCCGTCGCCAAGTGGTAAGGCAGCGGGTTTTGGTCCCGCCATTCCTAGGTTCGAATCCTAGCGGCCCAGTTCAAAGCCATTTCTTCGTGAAGTCCCGCCCCTTGCTGGTGTTCGACTTCGACGGGGTCCTCGTGGACGGCATGCCGGAATATTGGTGGAGCGCCCGCAGCGCCGCCCAAACCCTGCGCCCAGGCACGGAGCTTCCCCGCCAGGCGCCAGAGGCCTTCAGCCAGCTCCGGCCGCTGATCCACAAGGGATGGGAAATGGTGCTGGCGGCCCTGGAACTCTCCCGCCCAGACCTCGACCTGGCTCGCTATCTGGCGGACTACGACGGCTGCACCGCCGCGGCACTAGAGCACTGGAGCCTGGAACCCGCGACACTGCAAACGGCCCTGGAAACCCTGCGCCATGGGGCCCTGCAGGACAACCCCGCCGCCTGGCTGGCCCTGCACCGCGCCTATCCAGGCGTGCCGGAACGGCTGCGGCGCCTGGAAGCGGAGGGCAGCTCCTGGCTGGTGCTCACCACCAAGGGCGCCGCCTTCGCCCGGGAGCTGCTGGGGGCCATCGGCCTGGAACCCCTGGCGGTGTTCGGCCACGAACAGGGCAGCAAAGCCGAGGTGCTGCTGCAACTCAGCCAGGACCAGTGCCAGCCCTTGTGGTTCGTCGAAGACCGACGCCCCACCCTGGAGACCGTGCGCCGCACCCCTGGCCTGGAGGCCGTGCGCTGCTTCCTGGTGTCCTGGGGGTACCTGGGCCCTGGGGACCGCGAGGGGCTGCCAGATGGCATCCACCTGCTCACCCCAGAGCAGTTCGACACCCCCTTGGCGGACTGGCCCTGATCCGCTAGGGTACGCCTGTACTACAAGACGCCGCTAACGGCTCCCGGCCCGCAGCTCCCGGTCGAACGGATGGCACGTGTGGTGGCACTGCATCCTGTGAGGTCGCAGAGGATGGCCACCGGTCTCCGCCGGCCCCTGATCCGCGGCCTGTTCCCCAACTGATTTCGTAGACATGCCCGCCGACGACAAGACCTCGGATCTCAAGACCTCGGATCCCAAAAGCTCCGACCCCAAAGCCGCCCGTCTCAGCGCCGCCAGCGATGCCCGCGCCGCCGCCGAACGCGACAAGGCCCTGGGCCTGGTGCTGAACCAGATCGAGCGCAACTTCGGCAAGGGCTCGATCATGCGCCTGGGGGATGCCTCCCGCATGCGGATCGAAACCACCCCCACCGGGGCCCTCACCCTCGATCTGGCCTTGGGTGGCGGCTATCCGAAAGGCCGGGTCGTGGAGGTCTATGGGCCGGAGAGCTCCGGCAAAACCACCCTGACCCTGCACGCCATCGCCGAGGTGCAACGCCGCGGCGGCGTGGCCGCCTTTGTGGATGCGGAACACGCCCTGGATCCGGTGTATGCCGCCGCCCTGGGCGTGGACATCGAGAACCTGCTGGTGTCGCAGCCGGATACCGGCGAGATGGCCCTGGAAATCGTGGACCAGCTGGTGCGCTCGGCCGCCGTGGACATCGTGGTGGTGGACTCCGTGGCGGCCCTCACCCCTCGCGCCGAGATCGAGGGCGAAATGGGCGACCTGGCCGTGGGCAGCCAGGCCCGCCTAATGAGCCAGGCCATGCGCAAGATCACCGGCAACATCGGTAAATCGGGTTGCACCGTGATCTTCCTGAACCAGCTACGCCAGAAGATCGGCGTGACCTACGGCAACCCCGAAACCACCACGGGCGGCAACGCCCTGAAGTTCTATGCCTCCGTGCGCCTGGACATCCGGCGTATCCAGACCCTCAAGCGCGGCACTGAGGAATACGGCATCCGCGCCAAGGTGAAGGTGGCCAAGAACAAGGTGGCTCCCCCGTTCCGCATCGCCGAATTCGACATTTTGTTCGGCCGGGGCATCAGCACCCTGGGCTGCCTCTTGGACCTCGCCGAAGAGAACGGCGTGGTGGTGCGCAAAGGCGCCTGGTACAGCTACGAGGGCGACAACATCGGCCAGGGCCGCGACAACACCATCACCTGGCTGGAGCAGAACCCCGCCCAGAAAGAGGTGATCGAAGTGCAGGTGCGCCAGAAGCTGAGTGAAACCAGCGACTCACTCAAGCCGGTGGCAGCTGCTGCCGCCAAACTGGCCGCCGCTGGCTCCGCCACCGCTGCCAGCACCAGCGACGAACCCCTGCCTGCCGCCGGCTGAACCGGCCAGCGGCAACCGCCAGTTGGCCACGGCCAAATAACAAGCCCCCGGCAAGCTTCTGCCGGGGGCTTGTTCATCGATCGCCGGGGGCGTCGAAGGGCGCGTCAGGCGTGGCTCGCCAGGGAGGCGGTGGGGATCACGTCTTCACGCAGGGCCTTGGCCACCCGCTCGAGTTCCTGAATCGCCTCAGCGCCCTCGAACTTCACGAGTTCATGGCCATTGCGGGATTCCACCCAGCTGATCCCGTAGTCGGACACCAGAAAACGCACCATGTGACCGTCGCCCAGGTCGGCCACGAAGGAGGCGCCATGACCATCGCGGCCATCGCCGCAGACGTAGCAGGTGGCGGCAATTCCCTGCTGCTGCAGGCCATCGGCAAGAGCACGCAGGCTCATCACCAGGTCTTCAACAACAGATCTGTAGTGCTCGGCGAGACGCGCGAACATCGGCCTTCGAGCGAGGAGTGGAACGATCCTAAGGTTTTCTTCAGAGTTCGGTGGGTACAAAT
>CALJTZ010000378.1 GCA_937975655.1 uncultured Synechococcus sp.
TACGAGATAGTACAAGGTGACTGGAGTTCAGACGTGTGCTCTTCCGATCTGGGTGGCGTTGATCTGCTGGGCTCGGATGTGAGCCTGGAGGTGGGTGGCAACTGGGTGATGTCCGCCGAAGTGGCGGCAGATTTCAGTGCTGCAGCCGAGAGTGCCGCCGCTGATGCCGAGGCCAGCGCCGCGATTGACAGCCTGCTGGGTGCGGGCATCTCCGAACTGCTGGTGGGTGGCTCGTCTGCTCTCACCACCAAGAGCACCGTTTCCATCGATCTCGGCAGCGCCAGCCAAAGCGGCAATGCCACCAGCTCCACGCAGGTGGACTCCCTGCTGGGCCTCAACCTTGCTGAAGCATCCGGCAGCGGCGATCTGGACGGTATTGCCGGCGCGCTGCTTCTCAACAACACCGGAACCGCTTCCTTCTCCGAAACCGCCGTTAGCAGCAGCGGGGATGCCAGCACGGGCGTCGAGATCACCGAGGCCGGCGGCATTCGCCTAGGCGACACCACCACCGGTGCTCAGATTGTCGGCACCAGTGACGTCAAGCTGGCGATTGACCAATCCGCCTCCAGTGGCGGTGGGGATACCGAAGCCAGCACCCGTCTCACGGAGGTGTATGGCGTTCAGGACAGTGGGCTGCTCGAGAGCGGCGGCTCCACCACCCTCAACTCCAAGCTTTCCGTTGATGGCACTCAGCTCGCCCAGAGCATGGGCGGTGCTGCCACGGCCTCGGCGGAAGGCGACCGGCAGGTTGCCATCGAGCTCGGAACTCAGGAGGCCAACGGCAACGTTCAACTGATCGTTACCAACTTCCTGGGTAGCGAAGCCACGGCCACAAGCGTGCTGGCCACGGCCAGCACGGAAGAAATCCAGGCCTATCTCGCGGGTGTCGAAGCCGACAGCCTGCAAGGGGGCGGCACGGTGTCGGTTACCGCCGACACCACGCTTTCGGTGAGCGGTAGTGCTCGTTCCTCTGAGGACAATGCCACCGCCGTTGCCATCAACAGCGCCGTTTACGGCCTTGATGTTGCCGAGGTGGAGGCTGGTGGAGACGTGACCCTGGACGGGTCGGCCAGCTCCTCCCTCACCTTGCTGGCCGACACCCTCGACGGTGATGCCCGCACGCTGGCACTGCTCGGTAGCCAAGAGGCTGTGGCTGTGGCCACGCTGCTGGAAGGCTCTGCAGACGCCACGGTGCTTGCCGATGCGTTGGCCACCTTGGAAGGTGCGGCCTCTAGCGTGGATGGCAATGCCGAGAGCCGTGCCCAACTGGCTTCCCTGCTTGGCCTCAATGCCACCACGGTTGTGGTGGAAGGCGATGCGGATGTGCTCGCCAACCTGGGTCTTGACGCCACCAATTCAGCCAGCTCGGTCACGGGCAATGCCACCGCCACCTTTGTGGCCGGTGATGTTCTTGGCAGTGCCGTTGACGACTTCAGCAGTGGCGGCGAGCTGACCCTCGGCAGCGATGTGGCTGCTGAGGTGGCTCTGCTGGCCTCCAGCATTGATGGAGTGGTGTACAGCGACGCTGTTCTCGACCAGATCACAGCCAGCCAGGGCAACTACAGCGCCGATGGCCGTGGCGATCTCAGCCTTGGCACCCTGGTGGAGATCGAGCTGGGGGCCTCCAGCGTTGCAGGGGATGCCAGCAGTGAGCTCTCGATTGGCCAGGGAGCTGCCGCCAGTGGTGAAGCGAACAGTGCGGACGCGATCAGCACGGGCTCTGATCTAGACGTCGTTGCCACAACGGAGCTGACCGCTTCCGTTGAAGCGTCCAGCACCGATGGTTCCGTTGCCGTTCAGGTGGATGGCGGCGACGGTACCGCGCTCCAGGTGGATGGCATCAGCAACCTGGATCTGGTTGCTGGTGGCGATCTCAACGCCTCCGTGTCTGCTGACACCGAGCTCACGGCCACAGCTGGTACCCAGGAGGGTACGGCCAGCACCGAAGTGAGCCTGGACGTGGTTGCCGTGGATCACGGCTCCATCCAGGGCAGCCAGGATGGCGATGTGACCCTCACGGCCAGCAGCAGCACGGAGCTGGTGGCCAGTAGTGAAGGCGATCAGGCCAGCGATACCGCCATCGTGGGTGTGGATGCGGTGGTTGCTGGCTACCGCGGTGAGGATGGCCAAGGCATCAGCCAGGATCGCAATGGCTCCATCGACATTGATGCCAGCAATACGGCCGAGATCATCGCAGCGGCCACCGGTGGCGATGCCCTGATTGCCGCTGACCTGCACGCTATTGGCGCTTCTTTGGCGGATGAGGGCTTCCTCAGCCTTGGTGGCACCGGTGATGTGAGCAGTGTGGGTGTGATTGGTGCCGAGATGATCGCCAACAGCCAGTTCGGTTCAGTGGGCATCAACACCACCCTCTCCGCTCGTGGCATCAGCGGCGGTGAAGTGCAGGGCGCCGGTTTGGATGGCAGCGTGAGCGGTACTGGTCTGATCAATGCCAGTCTGCTGGGCCTCACCCAATGGGGCGATGCAGACCTCGCCAGCCAGACCAGTGCTGTGGGCCTCGATAACAGCATCCTGGGGGCAGGGTTTGGCGATAACAGCATCAGCGGCATCAGCCGGGTGTCGGTGGAAAGCCTCAGCGCCACAGACGCTGGTGATGCCTCGGCTCTGCACTACAGCAAGAGCGTGGGTGTGTTGGCGAATGACGCCAGCCCAACCTTGATGACCTCCGGAGCCGATCTGGTAGCCATTGCTGAGGATTCCAGCTTCGTGACGGCCATGACCAGCCAGGGCCAGGCCACCAGCCACAGCCAGTCCGAAACCGTTGGTATCAGTGGCGCCGAGGTGTCGCTCTATGGCGACGGCAACCTGGTGGTGGAAGCCAGCTCCAAGGCCAGCGCCATCAGCTCCAGCGACGCCTAAGCTCAGCGGCTTGGGTTGTCCGACACGGGACCTTCGATGGCACTGGGCCGCCGCGGCGAGCGCGATCAACACGGACGCTTTGTGGAGAAGCAAAGCCCGCTTGCGCGTCGGGTGGAAGTGTGGCTGGAACCTGATCTGATCGAGTTGATCGATCGGCACTGTGCCCCCTTGAAGGAAGGGCGCGGCCGCTTGATGCAACGGCTGTTGCAACAGCTGCTCAAGGCCGAGATGCCGGCTGATCAGTTTGCCCCCGGGCGCTCCTTGGTGCGCGTGAGTGCCGAGGGATTGGAGCGCGATACCCATGTCTTAACCGCGGATCAAGCCGGGCGGCTGCTCACCTGTGGCCCTGAAGCCTGGCTGGAGTGGAATCACCTAGAAGGCTGGAATCTGCTGCTCCGGCAGGAGCCGTTGGAGCTCGCTGGTGCCACGTTGGAAGACCTGGCTGCTGTGGCCGAACCCGCGCTGATGAGCGCCGGTTTTGATCTGCAGGCACCAGAGGTGGCCGCTGTGCTGGCGGCGTGTGCGGCCGCCCTGGAAGAGGAACAGGCCCTCCTCAGCGCTGAATCCGTGGACGACGATTTCGAATTTGTGCCCTGGGATGGCACGCCGCAGGCCGCCAAGCCCTGACTTTTCATCGATAAGCAACCCTGATCGCCTTGTTTTGGGTCCCATCGTGGCTCTCAGCTCACCCCTTTGCGTGAGTTGCGTCAATACTGAGTCATACGGAAGCGTCCTTTGTTGCAGTCGTCGCAATCGCGGTTTGGGTGCTTCGTATGGCTGGCTTTGGGCCATTGATCCCCCTGCTTGTTGTTGCGCGGTTTGCTGATTATGGCTCGCCAATACAAGGCCATACCTGGCAATATCGACAGAGGGTCTAGTTGCGCATAGGTTCTTGGTATGCCCCGTGGCGGGGTTGTGCGCTGCTTGCTGACGCCAAGCCCAAAACCTGCATCTCTCTGTCATGGCACTCACCGACACTTCTGCAACGACAGCCTCGGCGATGAAGGCTGGTAATACGCTGTTGGTGCAGGCGCCGCCGACTGCGTTTGACTCCGCGACTGGCAAATACACCACCGCAGCCCAGCCCAGCTTGACAGTTGGCGACGCTGTCAGTATTGGTGATGCCACATACTTCGTCAAAACGGTTGATGCGACAGGCTTTATTCTTGCCGCCACGCCTGGTGGAGCTGCGCTGACATCGACGGCCGCGCCGGCGCTTGCTTCAATACAGGCAAGTGGTGTTTCGTATATTGATTCTTATTCTGATGCTCCCATTGATTCCCTGGCCCTCGACCAGGTTGGAGCTGTTGCCGGTCTGAAAGACCTCAACGCCAATCTCGATGGCGATGCCACGATTCAGGCGACATCTACTGCCAAGAGTGCAGCTACAACGACGGTGGTGAGTGGGGAGGTGGCCAGCCTGGCTGAGATTGCCAGCAATGCCGGCTTGACCTATTCAGGCAACAGCAACAGTGCCAACAAGATTGACGTCGCTTCCAACGCGACGCTCTCCAACGATTCTGCCTCCACCCTGGCCGCATCGGCGTCCACCACCAATGGAGCTGCTGCCTCTGTTGCTGATCTGGGTCGGGCCGCGGGTATTGAAAATCTCACCGATTTGGATGTCGGTGGCAACCTTGCGATGCTTGGCAAGAGCGTTGCCGGCATCAGCGCCGTTTCAGAGACGGTGACGGGTGAAGCTGGTGCCACCGCAACGTTGAGTACTACACAGCAGGGCCTGGAAACCACCGGCCTAGCCGATATCAAAGCTGACGCCAGCCTTCAGGGCATTACGCAGCTGACCAATACAGCCACGGCTGCCACATTCAGCAGCGCAAGCGCTACGGGCAAGGGCCTGCTGGACGATGTGACCGGCGCCGATGCCCTGGCGAGTGCTGGCAGCATCCAAGGTGCCACGATTGAAGATCTCAACATCGGTGGCATCGGCACGGTGCTGGGCCAGGCAGGCCTGACCAATACCGCCACTGCCACCAACGTGGACGGCTCGGCTACCGCCTTCAGTGCACAGGGCGGTGGCGCTTCTGGCAGTGGCTTTATGGAAGGCCTGGATCTCCAGGGACCCATGGATGTCAAAAGCGATGCAGGCATCACGGGCACGGCCAACCTCACCGGCAAGGCTGTGGCGAACACCACCAAGGGTGCCGCAACAGCAGATGCCGAAGCCAATATCCTCAACGGCGCCGACCTGACGGGCGGCACACTTGATGTCGGCGGCATTGCCGATCTCAAGGGCAACCTCAACTACGGCCTCACAGCTGAGGCCAGCAACGTTGAAGGTGGTACTGCTCGAGCCGAAGCGCAGGCCAACAGCGCCACAGCGTTGGCCGGTAAGGGTTCAGGCGCTGGCGACCCCCTCGTGAGCGACACGGCAACTGGTATTGATATCGATGCTGCCGGCAGCCTGAGTGGCATCAACATTGGCTCGTTGAAGGCCACCGCCAGTAGCACCGGCTCCACGGCCCAGGCCTACGCAGGAGCTGGGGACACGGCCACTGGCGCCATGCTCCCCTCTGTTGACATCGGGGGACTGGGCACGATTTCTGGCGCTGCCCAGTTGACCAGCACGGCAACGGCTGAGAGCGTCACGGGCATCACCACCGCAGAAGCCGGTAAGGGCGGCTCTGTGATGGGCTTGAGCGCCAGTGGCCAAGCTGCTGAGACCTCTGGTTCAGAGCTGTCGAACTTGGGGGGGCTCAGTGATCTGAGCCTCGACAACTTCAACATCAAGGTGGCCTCTGACGCCACGATCGGCGCGCAGGCTTTCAGCAACCTGAACGCTCAGGCCACCAGCTCTGCTGGCGCCGCCACAGCTGAGGCCGGCAGCTCCACCACCGATTCGGGTACCGCCAAGCCTGACAACAGTGTCATCGGTATCGCCTCCGGTATGGACATCAAGGTTGGGGGCGTGGGCACCCTCACCGCCTTGGCCCAGGGCACGGCAACAGCTGGTGCGACCAGCGTCACGGATGACGCCGATGCGCTTGGAGCGATGGCTGCGCTTGGCATCAACGACCTGGAGATGACCACCAGCTCCGATGCGACCCTCCGATCCACCGCCACGCTGGTGGGTAAGGCAACTGCGCTTACCACGGGTGATTCCGCAGTCTTGGATTCGTCGTTGGCGGGGCTTGATCTCGACGCCAAGGCCGTCAGTGGTTTGGCCCTGGATGTGGGCGGGATCGGCAACCTCACCGGTTCGGCCACGATCACGGGTGAGGCCACGGCCGGAGTGGTTACCGGCGCGGCCGATGCGCGCGCTGACATTGATGCCCTTGGCCTGGACAACGCCTGGGTTCAAACCGCTTCCGATGGCACCATCACCAGCACGGGCCTGCTCAATTTGGATGTGATCGCCGCCAGCACTGCTGGTACGGCCAAGGCTGAGGGCGATTTCGATGCCACCGGTGCCAAGAGCCTCTACATCGGTAATACCGAGTTCACCCCAGAGACAGACTTTGTGGGCATCGGCGGCGTTGCCACCCTGAAGGGTCAGGCCCAGGTGACGGCCGACATGACGGCGACCAGTGTGACTGGAGCTGCCGAGACCTATTCCGGGATGAACACAGGCGCTGGTGGAACCATGGATTTCACCGCCAATGCGTCCCGCATCGTCGGCCTGGAGGACGTGGATCTCAGGGGCGCTAGCGATGGCACCATCCTGGGCACCGCCAAAGGCGCCTTCACCACCAAGGCTGAGTCCACTGGGCAGGATGCCACCGCGCAGGCAGCCCAGAGCCTGTTGGGTATCTACGACCTCAACCTCAACCTGGGCGGCATGGGCCAGATCAATGCCATCGTGAACGACAGCAATTTCGTGGGAGCCCACTCGGTGAGTGGCAATGCCACAGCCGTGTCGATCCTCGATGCGGTGGGCCTGGCTGGCGGAGACATGCACATCGCCGGCAATGCCAGCATCAACGCCACCGTTGGGGTTGATTCCAAGTCCGAATCGTTCAGCGTTGCTGGCTGAGCCCAGCGCTCGGTGCCAATGCTCCGAAGCGGTAGCGCACGCCCAGCCGGTATCCCCAACTGGTGAGGGCGCTGCGGTCCAGGGTGTCCCGGCTCACGGCTGGAGCCCCCTGGTACACCGCCTCGGCGAACAGATCGCTGCGGGGAGAGGAGCGATAGGTGAGACCGGCCTTGGCCTGGTAGCCCAGCATGCTGTTGCTTCCCCCTCCGAACGATTGGCTCACCGCTCCAAGGGTGAGATTCGTGGCGCTGGAGGTGATGTTGGTGTAACCAAGGCCACCGCCCACGTAGGGCACGAGGCGGTCGTTGACTGGTAGATCCAGGTAAACGCTCGCAAAGACGCTATTGCTGGTGACCTGTGGATTGCTGGTGCTGGCCGCCACGGGATTGACGCCGACGGACCAGGACGAGGACCGCACGGAGGCTTCACGATGAACGACGGTGAGCTCGCTGCGCAGGGAGCCAAAGTCGTAGCCCACTCCCACATCGAACGCAAAACCGGGATCCGCCTGCACAGTGCCTTGGATGGGCAGCAGGGGACCCAGGCGACTGTCGTTGTAGCTCACGGGTTGGGGCCAACTCGCGCCAGCCGAGACGGTGGCGTACGGACCTTTGGGCTCTGGGGGGAGTGGCGCGGCGGTGGCAACGGCTGAGAACCCTGCTGCCTGGCCCGCGATCAAAAGCAGTGCCGTGCTTCGGATCGCTCCTTTGCTGAGAACCAGCGATCGGGTCAAGCTTTCTGAGAGCGAGGGTGTCGTCAATGCGCTACTCAATTCGTGCAAGCTGTGCGAATTTACCGAAAAATCCCCTGCTTCTACGCTTTTGGCACAGTGCTGACGGGGTGATGCGGCCGCCAGTGCTGGACCGGGCCTGACCGGCAGAGCCTTCCCCGGCCACCCAGTCCACCCCCTGATAAGCAATACATATCAACACCTGCATACATGCGCCGGCTTGAGCGGCCAACCGCCGGCTACCGGTTTGCAGCCCGTCCGCCGGTGGTTGGTTGATTTTGGCAAGATCTTGTCTATCGGTATGGATTTGTATGTTTGGCCTGAAAACGTAGGGGTGTAATCGTTGCCGGCTCTTGGCGCTTGGCCCTGGGGTTTTCCGTATTGCTGCGAGCCCCTGAGCAGGGGTTTTGAGCAATACGAACGCGTTGGAGGCGGTGTTTGCCGTGGCCTGGAATGATCCATTTGCACCCCTGAGATCCCAGTTGGGCAGGGATGTTTTCAGGGCTCAGCGCGCGTAGGGTTTTGGGCAAGGCCCATACGGGGGCTGTGTATACCCACCTCCGCGCTTTCTTTTCATGACCACAACAGCAACCACCACCGACACGATTTCGGCTGCCGGTCTGCAGAGCCTGAACCTGAGCTCCTCGGCTGATGCCACGGTGCAGGCCACCACCACGGCGACCTCGAAGGCAGAGGCCGAATCGGTGAACGGCGATAGCACCGGCACTTCTTTGGTGAGCTTCAACGAAGCCATCAGCGCCGCCAGCGGCGGTACCAACAACACCATCACTTCCCTGGGTGATGGCCTGATCAGCGGCATTGCCACCACCACGGCGCTGGGCACGGCTGATTCCGTTCTGGGTACGGCCACAGCTGCGGCCACGGTGACCACCACCTCGGGTATCCGTGATCTCACCAGTCTTTCGGTGGGTGGTGAGCTGGAAGCCCTCGGCAAGACGATCGATTCGATCACCGCCACGGCAGGTTCGGTGGGTGCAGATGCCACCGCCACCTCCAGTCTGAGTGGGATTCAGCAGGGCCTGGAGGCCACCCTGATCAACGCCAACGGTGAGGCCAGCCTTACCGGTCTCTCGTCGTTGATCAATGCGGCCAGCGCTTCCAGCACCGCCGCCACCTCGTCCGCCACCTCCTCGGCCGCCACTTTGTTGGGGGCCGACATTGCCACCACCACCATCGGCGGGGCCGGCAGCCTGCTGGGTCAGGTGGGCTTCACCAGTTCCGCCACGGCCACCAACGTGGCCGGCAGCTCGATTGCTGACGCAGATGTTGATCTGTCGACGGGTCTGACCAGTGCAACCCTGATCGACATCGACGCTGCTGCCACGGTTAAAGGCCTCGATATCGGCACGATCAACGCCACGGCCAGCAGTGTTGGTGACACAGCCACGGCCAATGCCGGCTCCAGCGATAGCGCCACTGCGATCGACATCAACACACTGAATGTTGATGCCGGCCTCAGCCTGATCGCGGGCGTGCAGGTGGATACCGGCGCCATCGCCAGCAGCGTCGAATCTGACAGCACTGCCAATGCTGGCCTGAACCAGGCTCTCCAGGGCCTGGTGGCCGCCGACATTGATGTTGATGGTGCCGGCACCCTCACGGCCCAGGCCTTCATGAACCTCGATGCCACGGCCTCGAGCACCAATGGCTTTGCCCAGGCCACAGCCGGTGATGGCACCAGCAAGCTCACCGGCATTGTTGCGGGGCTCGATCTCGACATCCTGGGTGCCGGCAGCGTGACGGCCCTGGCTCAGGGCACCGCCGATGCGATTGCCAGCACCGTTGGCGATGGCTCTGCAGACGAGGCCACGGCCACGGTTGATCTTGAGGCCCTGGGCATTGAGTCCCTTCTCTACGACACGGGTGCGGATGCCCTGCTGAGTGCCACCGCCAAGCTGGTGGGCAGCGCCGATGCGTCGGTTGTGGGAGCTGGCACCGCGCTGGCGGAGCTCACCCTGAGTTCCACCGGTTTGCGCGAGTCAGCCCTGGATTCAGAAGCCGATGGCACGATCACGGCCCTCGGCTCAGCCCTTGGCACCCTCAGTGCAGAGGGCGTGGGTGGTGACGCCACGGCCCTGGCCGATCTCGACGGCTTGGGCATCAGCAATCTGGGTAACCAGATCGTGATTGATGCCGAGGCGTCGATCACCGGCCTGGGCCTGGTGAACGGCAGCCTTGAGGCGGCCACCACCGTGGGCATCGCCAGTGCCACTGGCGACTTTGATGCCACCGGTGCCGCCTTTGGTGGGATAGCTGGTGCCTTCAATCTTGAGATCGGCGGATTGGCCACCCTCAAGGGCCAGGCCCAGGCCACCGGCACGGTGGAGGCTTCCAGTGTGAATGCAAACGCGACCGCCACCAGCGGTTCGCTGACAGCGGGCGGCGGCGGCTTGGATCAATCCTCGATCGTGGGTCTCACTGGCTTCTATCTCGATGGCGATGCCGCCGGTTCCATCCTGGGTACGGCCTCGGGCAGCTTCAACACCAGCGCCAGCTCGGTGCAAGCCGATGCCACAGCCTGGGCGGCTCAATCGCTCAGTGGTATCAGCGCCTTCCAGATCAACCTCGATGGTGCCGGCACGATCAATGCGATCGTGAACGACACCAATTTTGTGGAGGCCGAATCGGTGGGTGGCACGGCTACCGCCACCTCATCGATCAATGCGGTGGCCCTGAACGTGGCTGAGATCAGCGTTGGCGCTGATCTGATGCTCACCGGCAGCACCACGGCCACCTCGCAGACCAACGCCCTGTCGGTCTGATGGTGGGCGGCTGATCCGCCTGAATCGCGGGGCATCCCAGCGGGTGCCCCCTTGACCAACCGGCCTGGCTCCATAGCTTGGGCCAACTTCCCTTTTGTTGTTGCTGGTGCGTTGATGCGGATGGTGTTGGGGGCTCCCATGGATGCGGAAGCAGCTGCCGCGGGCCACCTAGATGCCATCGAAGCCCTCGTGGGCGACACCGCCAGCGACCTCTCCACCCTGGTGTTGGGTGCCCAGGTGGCACCAACGCTGGTGATGAAGGAACTCACCCGGGTGCTCTCTGAATCGGCCGATCTGCTGATGCTGCTTGGCCAAGACCTGCTCCAGAACGCCGGCAGCCAGCTCGATGAGCTACTCCAGCAGGATCACGACACCCTGATGAACGCCCCGATGCTGGTGGGCTGAGGCTGGGCTTCGTGGAGACGTTGGCAGCGCGAGCATGCCCCAACGCAGCCCGCTGATCACGCCTGCAAACGCCCCAAGAGGGGGCTCCACGGCAGTGATAAGCAATCCATAAGCCAAGCCATGTAGCGATAAGGCGCCGGTGGCCAAGCGCCGGGCTGTCGCCTCGCCCAATCACCGGTGTTTGGGCAGCTGCGCTTCTGCGATGTCAGCCAGGTCTCTGCTTTCCCGTGTTGTGAGGGCCGCCTCACCCTTGTGCTGCAATGGATGTTGTGCGTATTGCCCCGGCGGCGATACGCGCGAACGCGCCGACTGTTTTCTGTATAGATGCCTGCGTGTGTCGGCCATTGGGATCCAGTTAGCTGCCCTTGAACGGCCGGCTTGACAAAGATGAAGGCATACAGGATTAGGGGCCCAGCAATATCGACGAGGACATCTCGTGGGGCATAACTTGAGTTCAAGCCCCCAGGTGGGGCTGAATGACCGCGTTCAACCCCACAACCGATCCTTCAAAACCATGGCTGAGCCCACCATCCAGAATTCCATCGCTGTTGAAGCAGCAGGCGAATTCGATAGCCTTCTCGAAGCTGGCCTTGAACTTGGCGAAAATCCAGGTCTTGCCTCTGATCTCGTATCTGCTGCTGGTATTCAAGGCATCGATGTCGACGTTGATGCAGCCGCAACCATCGCGGCAACCTCCACTGCCAAGTCCACTGCCACTTCCTCCAACGTTTCTTCCGGCAGCGCCAGCGTTGCCTCTGTTGACTTCAACTCAGGCCTGAAAGCTGATGCAGATGGCTTTGAGAACAGCATTAGTGTGAAATCTGATGCTGGTCTGAGCGGCATTGCGGGCACCACCGTCAATGCTTCGGCCACTACAAGCCAAGGCAGTGCCTTCTCCTACGCCGAGATCAACACCTCTGCTGGTATCTCCGAGGTTAGTGATCTCACCGTTGGCGGCGAGCTCAACGCTCTAGGTAAAGCAGTTAACACGATCACCTCAAGCTCTGAGACTGTTGTTGGCAACTCTGAAGCTGGTTCCAGTCTGTCCGATGCCCAGCTCGGCTTTGAAGCTGCAGAGATCGGAGTGAGCTCGGATGCCAGCATCCAGGGCCTGGCTCAACTCACTAACCGCGCCAGCGCTGCTGCGACCTCTGGCGGAGACTCTCTCGCCGAAGCTTTTGCTAATGAGCTGACCGGTGCGAGCCTGGATGGGCTGCAGGTTGGCGGTGTGGCCACTGTTGCTGGCCAAACCAGCTTTGGTAATACCTCCAGTGCCACCAATGTGGTGGGTCGTGCCTCCGCTACCAGCGAACTCGTTGGTGCCACTGGCCTGAATGCAACAACGGGTGTAATTGAAGTAGAGGATGATCTCGATACGGAGGACATAGACGAAGCAGTTGCGCCAACTGTCGGCATCGACGTCTCCAGCGATGCCACCGTCACCGGCCTGAGCTCCATCACTAGCTCTGCAACTGCCGCCACGACAGATGGCCTTGCTACTGCGAGCTCTATTGCTGGCACCATCCAAGGCATCGAAATTGCCGATGCTGCAATCGGTGGTGTTGGCTCCATCACAGGTCAGACCAATTTCACTGGCAGTGCAAAGGCATCCAACGTCACTACTGATGGTTCCACGGCTATCAGTGACCTGACTGAAGCTGGTGGTTTGGCCGCTGACGAGCTGATCCATGTCAGCTCTGATGCAACTCTCAAGGGCTTGAGCACCATCAACATGTCGGCCATGGCCGAAAGCACGGGTGCTGCTGGTGCAACAACTGTTGCCGAGGCCCTCTTTAATGGTGACAATGTCACCGGTGCATCCCTCAACGAAGTCGAGATCGGTGGTATCGGCAATGTGCTGGGCCAGGTTGGTTTCACTGGCGCTGCAACCGCTACCAACGTCACCGGTGGTGCTGACGCAACCGGCGATCTGGCCAGTGCAATGGGCTTGGAAGCGCTTGACAGCATGACTGTCAGCAGCGATGCCACCCTCAAAGGCCTTGTTTCTGTCAACGGTTCAGCAACAGCAGGCACTACATTCGGCGATGCCAATGCAGCCGCGCTTGCTGAAGATATCAGTGGTGCTGCCTTTGGCGCCCCCGTTGACATCGGAGGCATTGGTTCAATCCAGGGTGCAGCAAGCTTTAACCTGACCGCCAAATCAACTAATGTAGATGGCGCCGCCCAGGTTGGTAATGTTGTCGACGGCGATTACGTTCCTGCTGATTCTTCTTTTGCAACTGCTGGTGATGGCACTCTTCAAGCCATTGGTCTGCAATCGGCAGGCGCTGTTGGTGAAGACCGGGGTATTGGCATCGCTTCGGATGCCTCGATTTCTGGTACTGCCATCGGTTCGCTAAAAGCAGAAGCCTTCAGCACAGCCACCGATGCCACCGCTGACGTTGGTCATAGCGCTGCCCTTGTCGGTGCTCAAATTGATGACCTTGACGTAGGTGGTACCGCTAACGTCACCGGTGCCGCCCAACTTACCGGCAACGGTGCAGCCTCCTCGGTGGATGGTGTTTCGTTGGCCGAAGTTGGTCTTGAAGCCAGCGTGACTGGCCTGAGCGCCAGCCTGTTTGATGTGGCCTCTGACGCCACCATCACTGCGCAGGCCTTCGGCACCCTGAATGCAACTGCCACTAGCACCGGTGGTAATGCAACCGCCTCGGCTGGTGATATCGACACCGCGTTGACAGGTCTTGCCTCAGATCTGACTCTCAATATTGGTGGTGTGGGCACCCTGTCCGCCCTGGCTCAGGGTACCGAGAATGCCTCGGCCACAACCGTGGATGGCATCGCCACCGCTGATGCCGGTATGACGCTGGTGGGTGCCGCGGATCTGAATTTTGATTCAAGCTCCGATGGCAGCCTCACCGGTATCGCTAAGTTGGCTGCCACTGTGGATGCTTCCAACATTGGTGGCGTGAGCGCAGATGCAACTGCCAAGGGTGCTTTCAGCGCCATTGGCTTTGAGAATCTGAATATCGGCAGTATTGACGGTGAGGAGGTTGGCATCGGCGGCATCAGCACCCTCAAGGGCCAAGCCCAAATCGCTGGCACCTTGAATGCTGAATCCGTCTCCGGTGATGCCTTCGCGGGTGTTGTTGACGGCGCTTCCACGATTACTGGCTTCGCTGGTCTCACCCTGAATGGCGCCAGCGATGGCACCATCCTGGGTACCGCCTCAGGTGCCTTCAATACCACTGCCACCAGCACCCTGGGAGATGCCTCCGGCTTCTCTGCCCAGAATCTGACGGGCATCTCCACCCTCAACCTCGAGTTGGGCGGCAACGGCGGTATCAGTGCCATCGTCAACGACACCAACTTCGTGACGGCTCACTCGGTGAGCGGCAACGCCACCGCCGTGGCCAGCGTGGACGCCATTGGTCTCGATGGCGGCAACATCCACATCGCTGGCAATGCCACGATCATGGCCAACGTAGGTGTGGACTCCAGCGCCGAAGCCACCACCGTCGGCTAATTGCCCTGAAGGTTCTGTTCATGGCTGGGCCCTTCTACAGGGCCCGGCTCTCATAACACTCCTTCAGCGCCCTATGCCATGTCTTGCGATGACCCTGCCTTCTGGGTCGACCCCGAGGTCGACACCTTCAACGAAGCAGCCATCGAGGATTTGATTGGCGAGGCATCCAGCGAATGGCAACTGCTGCTCAACGGGGTTTCCCTCACGATCAAGCAAGTGCTCCGCGAGATGACCCGGGTGCTTTCGGAATCCGCAGATCTGCTCCTCCTAATCGGTTCAGACCTGCTGGACGCCGCAAACTTCCTTCTCGACGACCTCCTAGCCCTCGATGACACTTCCTTAATGACCATGCCCCTGCTGGTGCAGTGAGTTCCTTCAAGCCTTGCCTGAAACCCCACACCCAGCTCCATCCATCCCAATGGCCCTTCGGGGCCATTTTTGCGTCTTGCCAATACCGAGCTACACGCAGCCATACGCAAAACCTGTATTGCTGCGTCCATATTGATGCATACCTGCCCTGAGATAAGTAATACTTAAGCTCTCTGGAGCAGTTGGCATGACTGGGATCTTGTCGAGATGCCGCCCATACATGCAAGGGCAATGCGGCGCAGAGTGCCTGATCGGGCATACATTTGTGGCATCGAAGTTCAGCCCGTAGAGGCTGATCCCCCCTCCCATGGCAGACGCCACATCCAGGCAGGAGCTCGAGCTTCTCCAGGGCCTCGTTGCCCAGAAGCTCTCCGTAAGCGCCAATGCGGAGCTGAGTGCCGGCACCGATGCCGAGCTCACCGCCAAGGCCACGTCAGTGGAAGGCGCCAGCGACGCCATCGCTGAGCTCATCACCAGCGAGGGCGTCCGCGCCACCACCCTGGAGGTGGATGGCGACGCCAAGGTGGCGGCCCAGAGCAAGCTGAAGATCACCGCAGACGCCAGTGGTGTTACCGGTGATGGCAGTGCCACCAGCACCATCGGCACCAGCTCTGGCCTGGAGGCATCCAGCCTTGAGGTGGGTGGCGACAGCACCATTACGGCGGCCAGCAATGCCACTGCTGCTGCAACCACTGCTACCACGGGTGGCGATGCCACCGCCACCGCCAGCATCGGCGATGCGGTGGGCATGGAGGGCGCCACCACCAGTTCAGATGGTGACCTGACCCTGAGCGGCACGGCCGCCAACACCCTCACCAGCTCGGCCATCGTCACCGACGCCTCCACCGACCTGGAGGCTCCCGATGGCGCCACCGCCAGCACTGAGCTCGGCAGCACCAGTGGTGCCCGCCTCGGCAAGCTCGATACGGGCGATAACGCCGCCATCAGTGGCGCCGTTGCCGTGAGCAGCTCCGCCACGGCGGCCGCCACCACCGGCACCGCTACGGCCAGCACCGCTGCAGACGACGCCCGCGGCATCGAGCTCACCGGTGCCACCAACGAGCTCTCCGGCGATGCCACCCTGGCCGGTAGTGCCAACCTCACGGGCACCGCCAAGGCCACCACCACCACCGGGGCGGCTGTGGCCACCGCGGCTAGTGGCCGCGTGGAGGGCACCGATCTTGGCGCCGCCACCACCACCATCGGCGGCAAGGCCACCGTGGGCGGCTCGGTGGTGCTCAACACCACCAGCGAAGCCACCAACGTGGGCGGTGGTGATGTGGAGGCCGTCGCCAGCATTGAGGGGGGCAAGGGTCTCACTCAGGACGACGACACCACAGCCGCCCAGCTCAACGTTCAGGGTGACGGCAAGCTCACCGGCACCCTGAGTGCCACCACCCGGGTCACGGCCAGCAGTGCCGCAGGCGATGCCAAGGCGGTGGCCGGCAGTGCCACAGGTGGCGACCTGTTTGGTGTGGACCTCCAGAGCACCACCATCAATGGCACCGGTGAGGTGAGCGGCCAGCTCAGCACCAACACCACTGCCACCGCCAGCAGCACCACCGGTACGGCCACCACCCAGGTGGTGGGTGCCGACCGGGTGGCGGTTCAGGGTTACGACATCGAAATCGGCGACGACGCAACCCTTAAGGCCACCAACAGCAGCGTGTCGGCCGCCACCGCCACCAGCACCGCTGAGGCGGCCGTGGCCCAGGTGGGCAATACCGCTGCCCACCTCTCCAACAGCGCTGTGGACAACAGCGTGGTGCGCGCCGGGGGCAACCTCAGCGTCACCGCCACCACCAACAGCGATGGCGATGCCACCGCCACCAGCGTCAGCGATGACGCCACGGCGCAGACCTACGCCGACGCGGTGGGTATCGCCAACAGCGCCTTTGAGGGCGAGGCCGATGCCACCCTCACGGCCACGGCGGTGAATACCGCCACCATCAAGGCCAGCAGTGTTGGCGACAGCGCTGTGGCGGATGACGCCGTTGCCACCGGTGAGCTGAGTGCGGTTGGTCTCGATGTCGACGACCTGGTGAACAACCAGGGCCTCGACATCAGCGGCGACGCCACCCTGGCTGGTACCGCTGGCCTACAAACCGATATCAGCGCTTCGATCACCCTCGGTGATGCCAGCTCCAGTGGTGAACTCTCGGGCTTCGGCATTCAGATCGATCATGCCGAGATCGGCGGCATCGCCAGCTTCAAGGGCATCGGCTTGATCGATGTGTCCTCGGTGACGGCGGATGTGGGCAACAACGGCCTGGCCACTGCCACCAGTGATCTGTCCGTGTTGGGCCTCGAGGTGGCTGATTTCCTGCGCGTGGGCGACGATGCCACCCTGGAAAGCCAGGCCTCGGCCAAGCTCACCACCAGTGCCACCAACGTGGGTGGTGATGCCATCGCCTTGCTGAACGATGGCCTGCTGCCCGGTTCCTACGACATCAGCGGCATGAACCTGGGAACGCTTGATTTCCAGGGTGACGGCACCTTCAAATCGGTGCTGGTGGACGACTTCAAAACCCTCGCCACCACGGTGCAGGGGGATGCCAGCGCCGCTGCCAGCCACTCGCTGCTGGGCATTGGCTTCAACGGCACAGGCAGCTCCGTGGCCGGCGATGTGAAGGTCACGTCCGTGCTCAGTCACACCAGCTTCACCGATGCGCAATCGGTGCATGGCATCGCCACCGCCAGCGAGCACCTGTCGGCCATTGGCGTGGACGTGCACGATCTCGCCGTGGATGGCAGCGCCAGCTTTAGTTCCAACGTGGTGGTGCGCGCCACCAGTTCAAGCGATAGCTAAACGCGCTCTCGGTTCACCACCATCGCTTGATCACCATGCCTGACGACACCACCCTCACCACAGACACGACCGCCACCTTTCTCGAGGAGGCCATCGCCGATGTAGCCGAGCAGGCCTCCACCCAGGCACCGGAGACGGTGGAGCCGCCACCGCCACCGCCTCCCACAGGCCCCCCCAAGCTCACCCTGCAGGTGAGTGAAGGTGTCAGCGAAGGCCGCAGTGGCTACCTGAGCTTCAACGATGTTGATGGCGAGGGTTGGGCCGACCTCTACCCCGAGGCCTATCGCCCCAGCCCTCTGGGCAGCTTCAGCCTCAGCCGGCCCAACAGTGAAGGCTTCAGCAGCTGGAGCTATGTGCCGGGCAGGAGCCTCGACAACGGCGAGGTGGAGATCGACACCTACCTGGTGGAGGACGGCCAGGGTGCCACCTACCAGGTGGACGTGCAGGTCACCGGTCGGGACGACCTGTCGAGCGTTGTGGGCACCACCACCGGCGCCATTGTTGAAGGGGTGAATGCCCGCCAGAGCGGCACCATCACCGTTCACGATCCCGACAGCAACGACGCCGCCAGCAATCCGGCTGGAGTCCATCTGCTTGCGTACGACGGACTCCAAGGCCGCTACGGCACGTTCAGTTTCAACGGCAGCACCACCAGCAACAGCGCTGATTGGGTTTACACCCTCAACACCGACAACACCGAGCGGCTCAAGCAGCTGCTCACCGGCCAGAAAGCGGTGGAGACCTTCGAGGTCAAAACCAGTGATGGCCAAAGCGAAACCGTGGAGATCACCCTCCATGGCGAGGACGACCCCACCCTCTTTGGCGGCGCCGTCGCCAGCAGTGACACCACCGGCATCGATGCGGTGGGCACAGAGCTGCGGGCCGGCAACCGTTTCAACATTTCGGCCGATGCCGCCGCTGATGCGGTGGATCAGGCCCTGAGCCTCAGCGACGACAATGTCGCCCAGGCCCTGGCGGACGCCTACGCCATCGCCATTGAGCACGATGGTTCCGTGGATGCCCTGCTGGCTGGCGATGCCCCCAGCCTGCTCAATCTCAGCGCTCGCAATGGCGGCCTAATCAGCATTGAGG
>CALJTZ010000379.1 GCA_937975655.1 uncultured Synechococcus sp.
CTCTTCCGATCTCCGGACAAGGAAAACTGCCTGGTCCTCGACTTCGCCGGTAATGTCCGCCGCCACGGACCGATCGATTTGGTGTGGCCGAAACGTCCGGGTGAAGGCGGTGGTGGCGGTGAGCCCGCCGATTGGTCTGTTGTTCGATCCCGCGGCCGCTGCGGCCCTGCAGGCCCGCACCCTGTTGGTGAGCGGCAGCCGCGATTGGGTGGTGCCGCCCGATCCCGAGGCGCTGGTGCCCTTTGCCTCCACCGCCCCGGCCGGCCATCGCCTGGTGCTGGCCAAGGGCGGCGACCATTTCAACCTGCGAGCCCCTGCCCAGCAGGCCGCTGCTCCGCTCTCGCCGCTGATCTTGGCCTGGGTGAACGGCGCCTATGCCGCCGGAGCCCAGGTGGCGCCGGCCCCTGGGGCCCCCAGCTTGCTCCCCCCCAGCGGTTGGGGCAGTGCCGACATGGTGTTGGTGGATGTGCCCTCCGCCCAGGCCACGGCCCGCTAGGGCGAGCGCTGCCACTTTGGAAGGTCTTTCTGTGGATTTGCCTTCAACCCCTTGAACTCTGCCTAAGCCTGAGGTAACTCCGATGGCGACTGGTGGGTCTTTACCTGCTGCATCTGCATCTCCACGGCCTGTTTCGCAGCCAACACCTGGAACTGGGCCGGGATGCGGATACCGGCGGTCAGACCACCTACGTGCATGAACTGGTGCGCAGCCTGGCGGCCCGCCCCGAGGTGGATCGGGTGGAGGTGGTGACGCGCCAGATCCACGACAAGCGGGTCTCGCCCGACTACGGGCAGCCCCGTGAGCCCTTAGGCCCCAACGCCGCCATCCTGCGCTTCCCCTGCGGCCCCCGCCGCTACCTCCGCAAGGAGCAGCTCTGGCCCCATCTCGACGAGCTGGCCGATGCCCTCACGGCCCACCTCACCGCGCAGCCCCGGCGCCCCGACTGGATCCATGCCCACTACGCCGACGCCGGCTATGTAGGGGCGCTGGTGAGTCAGCGGCTGGGGATCCCCCTGGTGTTCACCGGCCATTCCCTCGGCCGCGAGAAGCAGCGCCGCCTGCTGGCCGGTGGCATGGCCCACGATCAGATCGAGCAGCAGTACGCCATCGGTCAGCGTCTAGAGGCTGAAGAGTTGGCCCTGGCCCAGAGCTCCCTGGTGGTGACCAGCACCCGCCAGGAGGCGGAGCATCAATACGCCCGCTACGACCACTTCCGCCCCGACCTGGCGGAGGTGGTGCCGCCGGGGGTGGATGCCCGCCGCTTTCACCCCCACTGGCTGGAGGCCGAAGACCGGGAGGTGCAAGGGCTGATCGAGCCATTCCTGCGGGATCCCTCACTGCCGCCCTTGCTGGCCATCTGCCGGGCCGAGCGCCGCAAGAACATTCCCGCCCTGCTGGAGGCCTATGGCCGTTCGGCCCTGCTGCGGCAACGCCACAACCTGGTGTTGGTGCTGGGTTGCCGCCACGACCCCCGCCAGATGGAGAAGCAGCAGCGGGATTTGTTCCAGCAGGTGTTTGAGCTGGTGGATCGCTTCGATCTCTACGGCCAAGTGGCCTATCCGAAGCAGCATCGCGGCGAGCAGATTCCCGCGGTGTACCGCTGGGCGGCTCGCCGCCAGGGCGTGTTTGTGAATCCCGCCCTCACGGAGCCCTTCGGACTCACGCTGCTGGAGGCCGCGGCCAGCGGCCTGCCGCTGGTGGCCACCGACGACGGCGGCCCCCGCGACATCCTTCAGCGCTGCGGCAATGGCCTGTTGGTGGATGTCACGGATCTGGATCACCTGCAGGAGGCCCTGGAAACGGCGGGGTCCGATCCGCAGCAATGGCGCCGCTGGCGTGACAACGGCATCGAGGCCGTGAGCCGCAGCTTCAGCTGGGATGCCCATGTGTGCAGCTACCTGGGCCATGCCACCCGCCGCTGCCGGGAGGCCAGCCAGCAGCTGTTGCCCCAGGTGAGCCCCCAACCGCTGACGCTCCCCCTGGCCGAGCGGCTGGTGATGCTGGATCTGGATGGCTGCCTGGAAGCCCCCGATGCCGCAGGCCTGGAGCAATTGCGCCAGCGGTTATCGGCCGATCCAGCCAGTGGGGTGGGCATTTTCAGTGGCCGCAGTTTCAAGGCGGCCCAGCTGCGCTACGCCGATCTGCAGCTGCGCGATCCCCAGGTGTGGATCGTGCAGGCCGGTACGGAGATTCGCTACGGCTCCGCCGGTGAACTGGATCACGCCTGGCAGGAACAGATCGCCCGGGGCTGGTGCCGCCAGGGCGTCGAGCAGGTGCTGCGGGAGCTGGAGCCACGGCTCTGCCTCCAGCCCGAGGCAAATCAGGGCCCCTACAAGGTGAGTTACCTGCTGCAGCCCCCGCCGGAGGGCGTGCTGGAGATGGTGCGCCAGAAGCTGCGCCATCGCCGCCTCGATGCGCGGCCCCATCTGCTCCGCCACTGGTATCTGGATGTGCTGCCGCTGCGGGCCTCTAGGGCGGAGGCCATCCGCCATCTGGCCCTGCGCTGGGCCCTGCCCCTGGAGCGGATTCTGGTGGTGGCCTCCCAGGGGGATGAGGCCCTGCTGCGGGGCCAGCCCCTGGGTGTGGTGATCGGTGAACACCAACGCATTCCGCGGGGGCTGCACCGCCGCCGCAAACTGTTTGTCTCCTCCAGTTCCCAGGCCTGGGGGGTGCTGGAGGGGCTGGATCACTTCCGCTTTCTGCAGCGCTCCGGGGCAGAGCACGGCTGAGTTCAGATCGGCGGTTCCTGGCTCTTGTAGGACGCGTGGTTGGGGTTGAGGTCCGGCATCCAGTAGCTGATGTCGTCGTGCCAGTAGGGCGTTCCCGAGAGACGACTCGAGGTGAGCTTGGTGGTGCCCATGGCGCTGAGCAGGGTGCCCATGTCCACTGGTGAGAGGTCGGTGCGGATGTCGCTGCCGGCGATCTTCAGCAGTTCGGGGATGCGGGTCACCATGGCGGGGTTCGCCAGTTTGCGGAACACCTCCGCCAGCACCAGCTTCTGGCGTTCCATGCGACCGATATCCCCCAGTTCATCGTGGCGGAAGCGCAGGAAGCCCTCGAGCTCCTGGCCTTTGAGCAGCTGCCGACCGGGGTAGAGGTCGATGTAGAGCCCCTGGCTGTTGTCCACGTAGTACATGCGCTTGGGCACGTCCACTTCCACCCCGCCCAGGGCATCGGCCAGGCGCTGCACCGCCTGCAGATTCACCAGCAGATAGCGATCCACCGGGGCCGCGATCAGCTTGGTGAGTTCCTGCTTCACCATTGCCACATCGCCGCTGCTGTAGAGCGCGTTGGCCTTCATCACGCCGTACCGATCGGACTCGATGAAGGTGTCCCGTGGAATCTGGGTGAGTTCGGTGCGGCCGTCCTTGAGCTGCAGGGTGAACATCACGTCGGTGTTGGTGGACACGTTGTCGGTCCCCATCACCACGATCCGACGGTTGCCCATGCCGGCCGGTGTCACCAGGGAGGTGAGTACGCCGCCGGGATGGGGCAGGGCCCCCAGGGCCACCTTCGCCAGCTGGGGCAGCGGACCGCTCAGGCCATAGCCCAGCCCCATGCCGGCCAGGAACAGGGGCAGGCGGGCCAGGCCGCCCCGTCGGGAGGGGCGCTGGGCTTGCCTGGCCTTGCGGGGTTTGGCGCGCTCCCCCTGGCGGCGCGTTTCCAGATCCGTCACCGTCGCGGTGGTGCGGCCCTGGCGCCGATCGCGGCGGGGGCGGCTGGGGCTGCGGCTCGGCTGGGCTTGGGACATGGCTGGCTTCTATGGCCGCACCATAAGGTTCGAAACCCATCAGCACCAGAGGCGTTTGGGCCTCTCTGGCAACCGATTCAGCGCACCGTGATCGCGGCCGCGGCACGATCGGCCCGGCTGCGGGCGTCGTCCAGGTCGGCACCACTGGCCAGGGCCACACCCATGCGCCGGTGGGGGCGGGCATCGGGCTTACCAAAGAGCAGCACTTGCACATCGGCCTCGGCCAGGGCCTGCTCCAGGCCATCGAAGTGCACGCTCTCACTGGCGTGCTCCGCCAGGATCACGCGGCTGGCGGCGGGGCCCGTGGAGCGGATTTCGGGAATCGGCAGCCCCAGCACCGCGCGCAGATGCAGCTCGAATTCGCTGAGGTTCTGCCCCGCCAGGGTCACCAGCCCCGTGTCGTGGGGCCTGGGCGACAGCTCGGAAAACACCACCTCGCTGCCGCCAGTGGCCGTGGCGCAGACAAAGAATTCCACGCCGAACAGGCCGGCACCGCCCAGGTTGTCGGTCACGGCACGGGCCATTGTTTGGGCCGCCGCCAACTGGTCCCAATCCAGGTGGGCTGGCTGCCAGCTGCACTGGTAATCCCCCCGCTCCTGGATGTGGCCGATGGGCGGACAGAACAGGGTGGGCCCGGCCCACTGCTTCACCGTGAGCAGGGTGATTTCCTGCTCAAAGCGCAGGAACTCCTCCACGATCACCCGGGCGCCACTGCCGCGGGCACCGGCCATGGCGGCCTCCCAGGCGGCGTTGATTTCCGCGGGGCCCTCCACCACGGACTGGCCCTTGCCCGAGGAGCTCATCACCGGCTTCACCACCACGGGCCAGCCCAGGGGTGCGGCCGCGGCGGCCAGCTCCTCGGCGCTGCTGGCATAGGCGTAGCGGGCCGTGCGCAGGCCCAGCTCGCCCGCGGCCAGGTCGCGGATGCGGTCGCGGTTCATGGTCACCGCCGTGGCCCGGGCGGTGGGGATCACGGTGAGGCCCTCCCCTTCAAGGTCCGCTAGGGCGTCCACCGCCAGGGCCTCGATCTCCGGGATCACCACATCGGGGCGGTGCTGCCGCACCACCGCCTTGAGGGCTTCGGGATCCGTCATGGCGATCACCTCGGCCACGTCGGCCACCTGCATGGCGGGTGCGCCGGCGTAGCGATCCACCGCGATGACGCGGCAGCCCAGTCGTTGGGCGGCGATGGCCACTTCCTTGCCCAGTTCGCCGCTGCCCAGGAGCATCAGGGTGCGGGGGAAGGGGCGTGGAGCCATGGCCGGAGCGCGGAGGCGAGATACTCCCCTGATCCTGCCCCGCCGATCACCCCCGTGCCGTTTCCCTCAGTGCTGGCCTTCTCCACGGCGGGCGATGCCGCCAACGGGCTGCTCAACGGCTGGGATATCGCCACCCTGCAGAAGTGGTCGTTGATCTATCTGGGGCTCTCGTCTCTGGCCTTCGTGGTGGTGTGGGTGGTGGGTTACCTGCGCAAGCCGGGTTGATCGATCAGGGTGAGCTGGCGCACCGGCGATTCCTCATCGATGAACCCGTAGGCCTCGAACACCTCGGCATTGCTGTGGGTGATGTGTTGGCCGTCGCTGTGGCGCTCCAGCGCGAAGCCCTCGGCCGCCATGCGCCGCATCAGGGCCGCCGCCTCCTCGAAGCGCGCGGCCATGGCCTCCAGGCTGGCGCAGTCGGCCGTGAGGCCCGTTTCCTTCCAGGTGAAGTAGGCCATCTCAGGGCAGCAGCACCAGTCCCACCACCACCAGTAGCAAGCTGAGGGCCCAGAAGCCCACCACCACCTGCTGTTCGCTGGCGCCCCCCAGCTCGAAGTGGTGATGCAGCGGGGCCATGCGCAGCACGCGCCGGCCCACGCCATCGGGGCCCTTGGTGGCCTTGAACACCCACACCTGCACGATCACCGACAGCGATTCGGCCAGGAACACGCCACCCATCACCAGCAGGGGCCAGAGGCTGTTGCTGAGCAGGCTCACGCCCGCCAGGGAGGCGCCCATGGCCAGGGAGCCCGTGTCGCCCATGAACATCCGCGCCTTGTGGCGGTTCCAGAGCAGGAACCCCAGCCAGGTGCCGGCCATGGCTGCGCAGAAGCCGGCCATGGCGGGATCCCCCTCGTGGCCCCGCAGCATCAGCTGCAGCCCCAGGCCGCTGAACACGATGGCGCCGCAGCCCGCCGCCAGTCCATCGAGGCCGTCGGTGAGGTTGGTGGCGTTGCTTTCCGCTAGGAACACGAACAGGCCCAGGGGCCAGATCAACAGGCCGAGGGGCAGCACCCAGCCCAGGGGGAGTGCGATGTCGCCGGGGTTGGCGCCGCCCAGCAGCTGCTGCCAGGCCGCCCAGGCCAGGAACAGTCCGGCGGACAGGGCCTGCAGCAGCAACTTGCCACGGGGGCTGAGGCCCGTGTTGTGGCCCTTCGTGAGGCTGCGCCAGTCGTCCACGGCGCCGATGGCCATGGTGGCCAGGGTGATGGCCGCCACGGCCAGCAGCCGTGGGTCGCTCGGGCTCACCAGTCCGCCAACGATCACGCCAACCGGCACGGCCAGCAGGCCGCCCATGGTGGGGGTGCCGGCCTTGCTCAGGTGGGCCTGGGGGCCCTCGGCCCGGATCACCTGGCCCAGCTTGAGGTTGCGCAGTTTGGGGTAGCCCCAGCGGCCCAGGGCCGCACTCACCAGGGCGGCCACCAGCAGGGGCACGCTGAGCTGGGGGGCCTGGCTGAGCACATCACTGGCCAGGGCCATGCCAAACAGCAAAAGGCCCAGCACCAGCGCCAAGGGGCGACTGTTGCTGGGCATCGAGGCCATCAGCCTGGTGATCGGCCCCGGGGGCCGATGGGTGGACGTCTGGGCCGGTGCGGGAGATGCCAAGGGGAGCGGCCGATGGGTCGCGCGTTCGGCCGGACCTTAGGTCGGATCAGTCTTCCCAGTCCTCTTCTGTCTGCTCGTCGGCGGCGTTGTAGTCCTCCTTTTCGCCCATGAGTGCGGAGAGTTCTTCCTCTTCCACGGTGCTCACGTCGGCGGAGGCGGTTTCCTCGTCGGCCACCAGACGGCCGCTGGTTTCGAGCCAGCTCAGCAGGTCGGGCTCTTCGCGCAGGGGCAGCACCGGAGCGGGTTCGCTGCGGCCGTAGCGGGTCAGCGACGGATTGATGCCGTCGAGGCTGCTGAGGCTGTTGCTGAGGGTGCTCATGTATGGATCTGTTCGGACGGGCCTTGGGCAGAGCGCCTGCGGGAGGGCCCTGTCGGAAACTGGTGGGCTATCCGGCGCTGCAGGGCGCCAATCCGTCATCTTAGCTGAGGCCTGTGTTGCGCCTGGGTCTCTTGCCTGTTGCCGTGTCCCGCAAGCTGCCGCAGCTCGCCCTGCTGTGGGGTGGCGCCCTGGGGCTGAGTGCCCTGCTGGTGTGGTCGGGTCGCCACTGGAGCCAGCCCCTGCTGCACCAGGCCTGGGCCCTGGAGCATCCTGCAGCGCCCGGCTGGTTGGCCCTGGCGCTGGTGTTCCTGCCACCGGCGGGGATGGTCCTGGTGCTGCTGCGTGGCCTGGGGGCTGCTAACCATGACAGGGGAGAATCGTCCGACTGAGCGCATGGAGACGCGTTGATGGGTCGGGCGAAAAAGGCGGTGCTGGCTTATTCCGGCGGTGTGGACACCAGTGTCTGCATTCCCTATCTGATGCAGGAGTGGGGCGTGGAGGAGGTGATCACCTTCGCCGCCGACCTGGGCCAGGGCGATGAACTGGAGCCGATCCGCCAGAAGGCCCTCGATTCAGGGGCCAGCCAGTCGATCGTGGGCGACCTGATCGAGCCCTTCATCACCGAATTCGCCTTCCCCGCGATTCGCGCCAACGCCCTCTACGAGGGCCGCTACCCGCTTTCCACCGCCCTGGCCCGGCCGCTGATTGCCCGCCGCCTGGTGGAGATCGCCCGCGAGGTGGGTGCCGATGCGGTGGCCCACGGCTGCACCGGCAAGGGCAACGACCAGGTGCGCTTCGATGTGGCGATCGGCGCCCTGGCCCCCGATCTCAAGGTGCTCACCCCGGCCCGGGAGTGGGGCATGAGCCGCGAGGAAACGATCGCCTACGGCGAGCGCTGTGGCATTCCCTCGCCCGTGAGCAAGAAGTCGCCCTATTCGATCGACCTCAACCTGCTGGGCCGCTCGATCGAAGCCGGCCCCCTGGAGGATCCCAACGTGGAGCCCCCGGAGGAGATCTACGCCATGACCGTGTCGGTGGATGCCGCTCCGGCGGCTCCCCAGATCGTGGAGATCGGTTTCGAGCAGGGCAATCCCGTGAGCATCGACGGGGAGCGCCTCGATCCCGTGAGCCTGATCCGCAAGGCCAATGCCCTGGCCGGTGGCCACGGCTTCGGTCGCCTCGACATGGTGGAAAACCGGGTGGTGGGTATCAAGAGCCGCGAGATCTACGAGACCCCCGGGCTGCTGCTGCTGATCAAGGCCCACCAGGAGCTGGAGAGCCTCACCCTCGCCGCCGACGTGCAGCGCTACAAGCGCCAGATCGAGGCCAGCTGGGCTGATCTGGTGTATCAGGGCCTCTGGTATGGCCCGCTCAAGGAGGCCCTCGACGGCTTCATTGACCGTACCCAGCAGACCGTGAACGGCACGGTGCGGGTGAAGCT
>CALJTZ010000380.1 GCA_937975655.1 uncultured Synechococcus sp.
AGACCCGCACCACCTGCGGCACGTTGCTCGTCCCCACCGATTGGATGGTGATCCGGCAGCAGGACAACGGCACCGTGATCGACCCCGACATCCAGGGCTGGCGTCAGGACCTGCGCCTGGCCTGCGAACTCAAGATCAGCGGCATCACCAGCACCACCACAACCGAGGAGCTGGCGGCATTCATCACCAGCCCGGAGTACAGCAGCTGGCCCCCTGACCCCAACGCTCCGCAGCCCGTTGTGGAAGCGGTTGAACCCGTCAGCTAGCTCGGTATTCTGCAGGGGTGCAGCAGACCAGTCTGTGGATCCAGCCACGATCCTTGCCCTTATTGGTCTTGGCGGCTCCGGCGTAGCTGCGCTATGGAAGATCGCCAATGGCCTGGGCAAGTTCGAGGCGAAGACCACGACGATCCTCGGGGCGATGCAGGTGATGCTGCAGGACCACGAGGAGCGGCTGCGCGTCATCGAGCGGAAGAGCTGAGATGGATCGCTTCGCCGACTACATCGCCCTGGTCGTCGCCGTTCACGGCGTCGCTGTGGTCGTGGTGAACATGACCCCGACCCCGAAGGACGACGAGGCGCTGAGCACCTACCGCAGGCTGGCGGTCAAGAGCTACCGGGCGCTGGAGATCCTGGCTGGGATCATCACGCCGCTGGCGAAGCGATGATTTTGACCTTGTTCTGAGTCCCGACGCGGATCCAGTTCACCTGGTACTGGGACAACACCTCTTCCGGGGACTGGACGGTGTACCAGCGATGACCGCAGGCCAGGCAGTTGCGGCGGCGCACCGTGTCGCCATTGGTGGCAGGAGCGGTGACAATCACCCGCAGGCGGATGCTCTGGCATTCAGGGCACTTGATTCTCACGTCAGATCACGGCGCGGGTGTTGTCGTTGTCGATGTCATGGCACTCAGGGCCAAAGCCGGTGGCGAGCAGCTCGCTGGATAGCGGCGAATCCGGCTGCGGGTCACGGGAGCGGCCTTCGCGCTCTGCATCAGCCGCGGCCAGGGAGTCCAACCAGCTGTCGAGGCTGGCCCTGGTGGGTGTGCCCTTGGGCCAGGCCAACCACTTGACCATCACTGAGCGCTCGCGGAAGTAGAGCGAGACATCTGGCTTCCAGGCGATCCAGTAGCGCCCGTTCCAGTCGCGACTGGTTTCAATCCAGAGGCCACGGGCCTCGAATCGTTCGCGCTTCATGGCCGGCAGGTCAGGTACCAGCCGCCGGAGCCGCCGGGCATCCAGCGCGGATTCCAGTTCTTGCGGGTGTACACCACGCCAGCGCCCTTGGTGTTGGCGGTGTAGCCGCCCTGGACCAGCAGGGCTTCACCGTTGGGGTCGTTCTGGATCCAGGCAATCTCGGAATACCCGATCACCACCGACCAGTGGCCGCCGCCTGTGGGGGCCGAGACGGGACCCTTGTGCAGCCACCCGACCGCTACTGGCCGGCCAGCATCAATCTCTCGCTCCAGGGCCGCAGGGGTGCCGTTGGTGAAGAAGTCAGCCTTGAGGCCCAGGGAACGCAGCGCTGCCAGCTGGGCCTGGGCGTCAGTGGTGTCCCCATATCGGGCGCGAATGGCGTTGTAGACGTCGTCACTGGCGACCTTCCCCCAGTGCATCGCCTGCATGGCCGCCGAACTGCTGAAGCACTCACGACTTCCCGAACCAGACTTGTTATCCAGCTGGCTCTGCCACTTCACGCTGAGCGGGTTGCGCACCAGGGCCGCGGCCTGCGGCTTGCGGTAGTCGGCCACCCAGTCAGCGCTGTCGGTCAACAGGCAGGGGTCGGCCTGCTTGATCTGCTTGCCGAGCTTGATGACAGCCGCCATCTGGTGCTCGGCGCCCTCGTAGTTCTTCCAGAAGTCCAGCCACTTCTGGTCCGCGAACTGCACGTCGCCTATGGGCATGATTGAGCTAGCTCTACACCCTTGTAGCTGTGGCAGACCTCAACGAGAAGCTCGTCAAGATCCACGATCTCCTCGCTGAGGACGTGCTCGAGCGCCTGGAATCAGGCGAAGCATCCAATGACGACCGCCGCGTGGCGCTTCAACTGCTGAAACAGAACGCCATCAGCGCAGTTCCCACTGAAAACAGCCCCCTCAAGAACCTGTCCAGCAAGCTGAACTTCTCCTCAATGGCCGAAAAGGTGGTCCAGCTCAAGCGTCCAGAGCCACCTAGCGCCGCCTGATCCCGCCGTAGGACCTGCCGCCGGCCTGCGGCCGCCAGCCCAAGGCCAAGGCATCCACCTGGGCGTGGGTTTCATCCATCCACGCCTCGATCGACGCCTGGAATAGCTCGTCTTCCCGCTGCTGCCGAGCCCTGCCCTGGTCCTGGGCCGCGGCATCCACAAAGAAGGCCACCGCAATCGCCAGGACATCGGCCCGGTCATCGAAGGCCAGGCAGCCCCGCTCTGCGGTGAGCCGGCTGAGCTGATACATCAGGCTCCGGACGTGGCCGTTCTCCGGGTCCTCCTCTGCCATGCGGTAGTCCTGGCGGATCACACGGGTGGCCACCACCAGTCGGTGCTGCTGGATCACCGGGCCCAAGGTGTCGCACAGGCGAATCTCCTTGCGCTGGTTGTGGCGCACCTCCTCGATGGAGCACGGATGCACCCGGTTGAGCACCGGCTTTAGCAGGGCGCTGAACATGCCGTCGCCCATGTTGCTTTCAGCGATGACGTAGTTCACGTCCCACTTCTTGGCCACCTGCGCCAGATGTTCGAGCACCTCCTGCGCATAGCCCTTGGTGGTGCCACCGGACTCGAGCAGGAACATGTTGCCGTTCAGCTCAGCCAGCACGGCCCACGCCAGTTCATCTGCCCCCCTGCCGGCGGGGTCGATCGCCAACACGCACCGCCAGGTCTCTTCCTTGGTGATCCAGCCATTCACCCACCCCGGGCGGTGGTAATGGCTGTCGGCGCCCATGCCCACGCACACCAGTTCCTGGATGCGGGCATCAGGCTGGCTGGAGTGGATCACCACCTCCGGCAGCGCCTTGCCGTCAAGGTCCATCACCACCAGGTCCCCGAGGCGGATCGGGTATCGGTCGAGGGTGCTCAGCCTGGTGTTGAGCTGGAACTGCAGCAGGAAGCTGGCCCGGGTCGTGCTGGCCTGCCGGGTCAGGATGTCTTCCTGGCTGAAGCGCTCAGGATCTGTCGGCTCACCCACCAGTGATGGGTCGGCCGCCATCTCCTCGGTGATCCGCGGGCAGAGGTTCCCGTCGTAGCACTCGGTCTCATCTGGGTACAGCGACGGCCAGTACCGCGCGGCATAGCCACGCTCCCGCACCAGCCGCAGGTAGATGCTCGCCTCCGTGTGGGGTGTGCCCAGGTACAGGATCTTCCGCGGCAGCAGCTGCCCTTCATCCGGCTTGAGGATCGACTCGATCTCCGTCACCGCATGGGCCACCCGCTCCTGCTTGAGCTGGGTGACCACGTTCGCCAGGGTCTCGATGTCATCGAGGATCGCGCAGCTGCATCGCTGGCCGGTCACTGAACCCATCACGCCCATCGACCGCACCGAGGGGCTCTGCTCGATCACCGCAGGGCCCACGTCAAATGCCTGAGCCGAATACCTGTTCTCCCCACCGGGGGCCAGGCAATGCAGCACATCGATCTCGCCGATGCACTTCAGCATGAAGTTGGTGAAGTCCGTGGACTTCACTGCCGTGGCAGACACCACCAGGATCTTCTCCTGCGGGTCCATCCGCAGCCGCCACAGCGCATACAGCGACGCCAGCAGCGACTTGCCCAGCCCTCGGAAGGCCACCGTCAGCGTCCGGCTGGGCCCTGACTCCATCCAGTCGCAGACCGCACACTGCTGCTTGGTTGGGCTATCGGCCAACCCCAGCTCCTGGATGCAGTACGCCGCGAAGTACACGAACCGATCCAACGGTTCCGGCAACGGCTCCCACTTCATTCCTCGTCCCTCCAAAGGAGAAGCCCTCCCCGCGACAGCAGAGAGGGCTTCTCACACCACCACCAAACACACCCGAGGGTTTGTTCGGTAGATCCGCAGGGAACCACCCCCACGAACGGCTTCAACCTACCCCTGTCAGCTGCTCAGCAGCCACAACCATTTCGTCCTTGGTTTGATCCGTGCTGATCACCGCGCCGTGATTGGCCAGGGCCCACTCAGCAATCCGCACCTTCGTCATCGAGCTGAAGTCAGGCGCCCGCAGCCCGCACATCCCATCAGGGCAACCACCCTTCGCGGCCGTCACCACCTCCTCAGCCACCACGCTCGGACCCACCAGGTCCAGCTCCAAACGCTCCGTGTTGGTCAAGTACATCCCTGCAGTCCAACTGCCTTCAGTTCAGGCTATCGCTGAAGCGCTTCCACAGATACCCCCGCTCTTTTCCTGTCCCCACTGACACCACATGGGGATTCAACAGGTAATACGGCACCCCGCTCCGGTCATCTACCAGTCGGGTCACCACCAGCTCCTTCCGCAGCCTCGTGATCGACCCCACCGTGTCCGTGTAGGCCATCGCCAATCCCTCTGCCAACTTCTTCGCCGTCACCTCCACCTTCCCCGTCACCGGGTTGATGTGGCTCATCAGCGCCACCAAAACCGCCATGTCCCGGGGCTGAAGCTTCCGCTCCCCCACCAACGACACACACCGCTCCAACTCCTCGAAATGCGCCATGGCCCAGGTCCGCTGGCCTCTACCACTACCCTGCATAAGTCAGCTCCTGACTGACGGCCCCTTGCAATACCGGCGCTAGGTCCTGGTCCGACCTAGACGCTGGAAGGGGTTTGGACTCGCTCAACTTAACCCCCTTCTGCAGGGGTGCAGACCAAACCCCCATCCCCACTGGCCTGTTTTGCAAACCCTGTAGATATCTCATAGTCAAAACAGCCACCACTACCCCCTCCCCCCAACCCCGTAACCGCGAAAAACACACCACAGGAATAGGCCTTCCGCCCTTTCCCGCGACTGTCCCCTTGTGGGGCCCACGGGGAGACCTGGCGGGGAGTGGGTTGGAGAAAGTCCCGATTTTGGGTCGCGCAATTCAGGGGGCTGTTCAGCGTGTGGGCGCCAGCAGGCCCCCCGGTAGGGGGGCGTGCGGTCTGTCCTGGGGCTGAAGTGCCACCCCTGGGCCTGGTGCGGGGCCTGGCCGGGCCAGACCAACTGCCACCGCTGGGGTCTCAGCGGATTGGTAATCCGCTGCGGGCCCTGGCGGGCCCTCGCAAGGCCTCGAGGCCGGCCCTGGGGGCGGGCTCGGGGTGAACGCAGGGACGCACGCGGGCGTCCACCCCCTTCAATGCCATCCGGCGCTGGTGCTGGGGGTGTGCTCCGACCAATGCCCTGACGTGCGCCCCGGCTGTGCTCCGACCGATGCGTGGGCGTGGTGGTGGGCCTGGGGCTGGCGCTGCCCTGCAGTCAGGTCGGATTGTTACGACTTGTGACATGTTCCCTTCGTGCTCTCTGGCAGGGCAGGGATAAGGGCTAGGACATCACTGCAGGGGTGCAGCAGTCCGCAGGGCTGCAGCGCAGCTGCCGCCACCACCGAACCTCGACAGATGAACACCGCACCCACCGCGGCCAATCAGGCCGCACCCGGCTATGTCGTGCCCGCTGATCAGCTGGCCTGGGACTGGTCCGACTGGCTCGAGTCGTACGACCTGAACACCTATCCCTCGAGCGTGATCCTTGCCGCCAGCGAGGAGGGCTGCGAGCTCAGCTCTGCTGATCTCCGCCAGCTGCTCGAGGAGCACAGCCACACCGTCTACGAGCTCGAGGAAGACCTGGCCCAGGGCCATGCCTCAGGCCATGCCGTCCTGCCCCTGTGGCATGCCGGCCAGGCCCTCAGCTGGCTCGGCTACTGACGCCCACCCGGAGGGGCCGCCCTGGCCCTTCCCTGTGGCCCTCAAGCCACCACACCACCACCACAGACCCATGGCATACAACGTCTACGCAAAGCTCTGGGGCTTCTCTGAGCCTGAGTTCGTCGATTCATTCGACACGCTCAAAGAAGCGGCGGCCTGCGCCCGCCACCACCGCGAGCACTACCCCGACGACTTCGAGGGCCTGCCGGTTCGCTACTTCATCAGCAAGGAAGCGCCGCCAGAGCCTGGCATCCCATACGAGCAGCTGGCCGCGGCTGGCGTGGTTTGACGACAGCCCGGAGGGGAGCTCTGCTCCCTTCCCTGCTGCCCTCAGCAGCACACCACCACCACCACCAGACCCATGACCACTTCAACCATGGAAAAGCTCAGCCATGCCGAGGCCAACGCCAGCGGCTGGGCTGAGACGATCGTGACCGCTTGGGAGGCGGCCCGGTTCTGCGCCGACCAGGGGCAGGGCCGCTACCTCACCCGCGAGGCAAAGGCCCTGCTCAAGGAGCTGGGCTACGACGGCACCAACCACGAACAGGTGCTCGAGGCGATCGAAGAACAGACCAGGGAGCAGCCCCTGGCCGTCGATGTCCGCTCCGACTGGCATACCCCAGGCGAAGCAGGCGAGGCGACCGAATACCAGATCCTGCTCAGCTGGGGCGGCCCCGCCCTCCGGATTGTTGGGGAGCTGAGCGACGGGGAAGCCATCAGCGCTGCGCTGCAGCATCAGGACTGGGGCACCCCCTGGACTGATTACGGCCAGGCCGACAGCCGCAGCCAGCTGTGGGAGGCCCTGCTCTGGTTCGCCGGCTGCTTCTGGTTCGGCGAATGACCAAACCCCGCCGCTACTGCCAGGAAGCCCTCGGCGACCTGGCCCCGGCTCGGGAATACAGCCCGAAGCCCCTCGAGCTCGCACCACCGCAACAGGGCCACCTGGCCCTCGACGGGGCGGTGCTGGGCCCGCTGTTCGACAAACCAGCCCAGCCGTAACGACCACCACCCGGAGGGGAGCCCCGGCTCCCTTCCCTGTGGTGCTCACGCATCACCAACACCACCACCAACCGATGACACCCCGAAAACCATGCAAGCTCCTCAACCACAACGCCCCGGTGCATTCCAGCGGCTGACCAAGGCGCCCAAGCGCATCAGCGTGACGGTGCCCGGTTCTCTGTTTGCCCGCCTTGAGATCTGCTCAGTGCAGCAGGGCCGCAGCATCTCCAACCTGTGCGCATTCCTGCTGGAAAGCGCCTGCGATCAATTGGGGATGTGAATCATGAAGACAGACGCACACCCGATAGAACACGCCCTTGCGCTGGCCCTGGTGGCCGCGTGGGCCGTGGCGGTCTTGATTGAAGCCCTGATCAATCCACCCCTGAAGAACAATGCCCCGCAATCACGCCCAGGAGCCCCTAGGACGGGCGGAAGCCCGGTACGCCGCCAGAGCTCTCCAAAGCCGGATCCAGTGCCTGCAGGACCTACTCGACGCACAAGTGCAAAGCCTGCCGCCGGGCGACCACAGCTGGGCGGTGACAAGCGACGAGCTCGACCTATGCCGGCGGGCATGTGAGGGCCTGCTGCTGGTGGGCCGATGAGCACCCGCACTCCGCACCCGCTGTGGTTTGTGGCGGGCTTCCTGCCAGCGGTGCTCATCCCGTGCTTTGCCCTGGCCGCCCTGGGCGAGCTGCTGCTGATGCTGTCTCCGGTGATCGGGGGCGGCTTCTTTCTGTGGCTGCTGCTCAAACCCAGATCTGAGAGCGGCGTGGCCCACCGCGCCCATATCCGCGAACGAGTCCGGCTGCTGCTGGAGGAATTCAACCTGCCCGACACCCCCGAAAACCGCGAGAAGGTCTATGGCTCAAAACTCAGCCGCAGCTACCGGAAGGAGCTGCTTCGTTGACCTGCTGAAAGGCCTGCGGCAGAAGCACCCCACCCTCAGCCTGCTGGGGGTGGAAATGCTGCTGCTGATCGCCCAGGGCGTGGACACCCGGAACCAGCTCGAGGCGGCCACGGGCGCCACGGGCGGGAGCATCCGCAAGGCCGTTCGTGTACTGAGCGGCCAGGGATACAAGGACCAGGGCCATATCGTCCTGAGCCGACTGCGCGTAATCCGTTCTATGCAGAATCCGCATGAAAGGGGGGAGCGGCTGTCACTGACTGATGAGGGGGTAGATCTACTCAGGGGTGCAGGGATTTACAGCCCTGTAGCATCATCGGCGCAGCACTGATGCGGCACTACTACAGAGCACCGATGGTAGAAATCACCCTTCTGGCCCAGTTAGAACTGCCCCACGGCCAGTGGTGGCGGTGCTTCTCGGTCTACCTGGAGGGAGAGCTCTGCAGCCCTGCCCTAACTTTTCAGGTCTGCGAGACTACTAGGCATCACCACCGCCGGACAGTCTCGTGGGCTTACGTCAACTGGCAGCTGCTCTGGAAATCTTTGCTGGCCTGTGCGAGCCGGCCATTCCGCTCCATCACGCGCAGCTGTTCCTCCAGGTCGCGGCCACCGAAAGCTGTACTTACCGGGAACTGGAGG
>CALJTZ010000381.1 GCA_937975655.1 uncultured Synechococcus sp.
AGTTCAGACGTGTGCTCTTCCGATCTCGCCTCAAGCCCCGCCAGATCGACCGTGAGGCCGTGCTCTTCGGCGATCTCCTCGGTGAGCTCCAGGGGGAAGCCGTAGGTGTCGTAGAGCTCAAAGGCCTGCTCACCACTGATCTGCGTGGGCTTGGCCGCCAGCACCTCGGCCAGCAGCTTCTCGCCCCGCTCCAGGGTTTCCAGGAAGCGGGCCTCCTCGCGGGCGAGTTCGGCCAGGATCACCTCACGGCGCTCCAGTAGCTGGGGATAGGCGGATTGCATCAACGCAATCGACGCCTCACCCATCGCCGTCAGGAACGGCTTGTCGATGCCGAGGAGCCGTCCGTGACGGACCACGCGGCGCAGCAGACGGCGCATGATGTAGCCGCGGCCCAGATTGCTGGCGGTGACGCCGTCGCAGATCAGCTGGGTGATGGCGCGGCTGTGGTCGCCAATCACCTTGAGGCTTGTCTTGCCCTTGTCGTCGAGGGCGGGGTACGCAACCCCAGCCAGGCCCGCCGCCGTTTCAATCAACGGGTAGATCAGATCGGTTTCGTAGTTATTGGGCACCGCCTGCAGGATCTGGGCCATGCGCTCGAGGCCCATGCCGGTGTCGATGTTGCGATTGGCCAGCGGCGTGAGGGCGCCCTCGGCGTCGCGGTTGTACTGCATGAACACCAAGTTGTAGAACTCGATGAAACGACTGTCGTCCTCCAGATCGATGCCGTCGTCGCCGAGTTCAGGCTTGAAGTCGTAGTAGATCTCCGAGCAGGGTCCGCAGGGGCCGGTGGGGCCAGAGGCCCAGAAGTTATCGGCCTCATCCATGCGGATGATGCGCTTGGGGTTCACGCCCACCCCATCGCGCCAGATGGCCTCGGCTTCATCGTCTTCCCGGAAGACGCTCACCACTAGGTTCTGCGGCGAGAGCCCGAACACCTCGGTGCTCAGCTCCCAGGCCCACTGAATGGCCTGCGCCTTGAAGTAATCACCAAAGGAGAAGTTGCCGAGCATCTCGAAGAAGGTGTGATGCCGGGCGGTATAGCCGACATTGTCGAGGTCGTTATGCTTGCCGCCGGCGCGGACGCACTTTTGGCTCGTCGCCGCGCGCGGGTATGGCGGCTTGGCAGCGCCGGTGCGTTCCATGTCGCCTGGCATGGGGTTCTCCATCCTGATTGAATCTTTCATCGTGATGGTCATTGGCGGTATGGGCTCGGTCAGCGGCGCACTAGTCGGCGCTTTAATGATTGGCTTAATACGTGCCTTCGGAACGATAGGTTTTCCTTTGTTTGTTGAAGGGCTAATGTTCATCGCTATGGCATTGATATTAATACTGCGTCCGAACGGATTGCTAGGCAAGGAAACTCGCGCATGAAACAGTCCTCTACTTTTCGCTCGGATTTTTTGTGGGCCCTGCTGGCACTCGCTGTACTGGCACTGATCCCTGCCTTGTCG
>CALJTZ010000382.1 GCA_937975655.1 uncultured Synechococcus sp.
CAGGCCGGCAGACAGCCCGCGCCTGCGGTCGCCAGCACCCGCGGCAGGCGCGCGTTCAGCACAGCGCAATCCACCTGGGCGAAGGGGAGGGGCCACCAGGCACTGGCCGCCCCCAACCCCGCCAGGCCACCGTGCAGCCGCAGCCGCCGGGGCCGCCAACCCAAGGCACCATGCTGGCGCTGCAGGCGACGCCAGCGGCGCGATGCACCTGCCGCCAGCCGAGCCAGGGGGGTGGGAGCCAGGGGCCAGCCCGGCAGGGCGCCGTAGCTGATCGCCGTGGCCGACTCCACCGCACCGCAACCCGGGGTGACCGGCGGCGCCTCCAGCACCGTGACCGGCACGCCCTGCTCCCGCAGAGCCAGGGCCAGCAGTGCTCCCGCCAGGCCGCCGCCGATCACCAGCACGCCCGGTGCGGGCGGCGCCATCAGATCTGCAGGGTGAAGGAGGAAATCACCTGATGGAACAGCAGCTTCACCTTGGGCCAACGGGCCTCGTTGGTGCTGGCGGCCAGGGTGTAGAGCCGGCCGCGATCCACCACAACCGTGGCCAGCTCATGGCGATCCCGGTCGTTGAGATGAACGGTGTATTCCAGGTCGTAGAAGGTGCGGCCCCCGTCTTCCCGCTCCGACGCCTCCACGAGTTCGGCCTCCCGGCCGCTGCCCTCGGGGGCAATCACCACCCGGCGCAACTTCTCACCCACCGCCACGGCACTGCCGAGGTCTTCGAGGTTATTGGTGGCGTTCACATCCGAGATCACCAGGCTGAGGGTCTCGTCGCTGTTGATCAGGTCGTGGAACACCACCTGGGGACCATCGCTCACCTGCACACGGGTCCAGCCGGTGGGATACAGGAAGGCGTAACGACCATCAGGGCTCTGGAAGGAATTCAGGCCCGCGGCAGCGGCGCTGCAGCCGGCGAGCACCACGGCCAGCGCCAGGGCCACCAGGGAACCCCAGCCACGCGGCAATCGGTCGCGAAGGAAGGCCATGGCGAACAGCAACAGTGGTGTTAGCGCATTCTCCCGTCCCGGCCGCCGGGCCGGGCAGCATGGGCACCAGAGCGCCCTCCCCGTCGCCCATGGCCAGGCCGATCGATGCCTCCGTTGGCCCAAGGCCCCCACGCCAGAAGCGCTGGGCTGAGATCCAGCGGGAGCGGCGACAGGTGCGCTTTCATCAGCTGCTCCAGCACTCCTTCGGCTTCCGGCTGCTGCTGGCGGCGGGCGCAGCCGTTCTGCTGCTGGCCGTGGTGAACCGCTGGGAGAACTGCCGCAGCAACCGTTTTGCGGCTGGCTGCCTGGTGGCGGATGCCGGTGGGATCGTGAGCGTGGGCAATGTGGAATCGCTCAGCATCGTCACCGCGGCCTTCCTGTTCGTGCTGGAGGCCGGCAAGCGCCGCCAGCGGGACAACCTCGAGGCCATGGAGGTGATCCTGACCTGCCAGCAGGCCGGCGCCAAGGTGAGTTTTGCCCGCAACAGCGCCCTGGAGATGCTCACTGCCTCAGGGCTCTGGCTCGACGGCCTCGACCTCAGCCACGCCCAGCTCGATGAGCTAGAGGCCGCCCATGGGCACTGGCGGGAGGTGAACCTCCACCGGGCGAGCCTGCGCGGTGCCAACCTGCAGGACGCCCACCTGGCCGGCGCCGACCTCAGTGATGCCGACCTGAGCCATGCCAACTGCAGCCATACCGATCTGAGCAAGGCGAACCTGCGGGGGGCGAACCTCAGTCACACGGATCTGCGCGGAGCCGACCTGCGGGGCGCCATCACGGATGGGGTGGAACTCACCGGCACCCAGCTGGAGGGGGCGGCCCTGGACGGCACCAGCCTCTCCACAACCATGCAGGACGCCTAGATTTCCGCCAATTGCATCCGGCCCCTGAGCGGCTTCACCCGCCCCCTGGCCCGACTGATCGATCAGTTCGAGCGCCTGCCCGGCATCGGCCCACGCACGGCCCAGCGGCTGGCTCTGCACGTGCTGCGCCAGCCCACCGAGCAGATCCAGGCCTTCGCCGATGCCCTGCTGGCGGCCCGCAGCCAGGTGGGCCAGTGCACCCGCTGCTTCCATCTCTCGGCCGATCCGCTCTGCGAGATCTGCCGCAATGAATCGCGCCAGACCGGCGTGCTCTGCGTGGTGGCCGACTCCCGCGACCTGCTGGCCCTGGAGCGCACCCGCGAGTTCAAGGGCAGCTACCACGTGCTCTGCGGGCTGATCTCGCCGATGGATGGCGTGGGCCCTGAGCTGCTGCAGATCCAGCCGCTCGTGGAGCGGGTGGATCGCGATGGCATCGAGGAGGTGATCCTGGCCCTCACGCCGAGCGTGGAGGGCGACACCACCAGCCTCTACCTGGCCCGGCTGCTCAAACCCTTCACCCAGGTGAGCCGCATTGCCTATGGGCTGCCGGTGGGCAGCGAACTGGAATACGCCGATGAGGTAACCCTGGCGCGGGCCCTGGAGGGGCGCCGGCGGATGGAATGAACGCGTGAAACCGCGCCAGAGCCGCTACAGCACCATCGCGCCCACCGAGCGGCTGCCGGATTGGCTGCGCTCACCCATCGGCAATGCCAGTGCCCTGGAGGCCGTGCAGGGTGTGGTGAAGCAACAGCGGCTGCACACCATCTGCGAGGAGGGCCGCTGCCCCAACCGTGGCGAGTGCTACGCCGCGGGCACCGCCACCTTCCTGCTGGGGGGACCCATCTGCACCCGCAGCTGCGCCTTCTGCCAGGTGGACAAGGGCGAAGCCCCAGCCCCGTTCGATGCCGCCGAGGCCGAGCGCGTGGCGGAGGCGGTACACACGCTGGGCCTGCGCTACGTGGTGCTCACCGCCGTCGCCCGCGATGACCTGGCCGACCACGGCGCCGGCCTGTTCACCGGAACCATGGCCGCCATCCGCCAGCGCAACCCCCTGGTGGCCATCGAAGTGCTCACCCCCGACTTCTGGGGCGGCCATCGCGACCACACAGAGGCGATCGCCGCCCAACGCCAACGGCTGGGAGCCGTGCTGGCGGCGGAGCCGGTGTGCTTCAACCACAACCTCGAAACCGTGGAGCGGCTGCAGGGGGAGGTGCGGCGCGGCGCCACCTACCGCCGCTCCCTGGGGCTGCTGGCGGCCGCCCGCGAGCTAGCTCCGCAGATCCCCACCAAATCAGGCCTGATGCTGGGCCTGGGGGAGCGCTTTGAGGAGGTGGTGCTGGCCATGGGCGACCTGCGGGCCGTGGATTGCCAGCGCCTCACCCTCGGCCAATACCTGCGCCCCTCCCTGGCCCATATCCCCGTAGCCCGCTACTGGACGCCCAAGGAGTTTGAGGAGCTCGGCGCCATCGCCCACGAGCTGGGCTTCGCCCAGGTGCGCAGCGGCCCGCTGGTGCGCAGCAGCTATCACGCGGGCGACTAAAGCTGCTCCAGCTGCCGCCAGGCCCGCGCCAACCCCTCGGCGCAATCGCCGCGCATCAGCAACCCGGCCCCACCCCACACCAGCCGCAGCGGCAGATCAGCGGCCGCGGCTCCCACATCGCGCACGGGATTGAACCCCAGCCGCTGGAAATAGCGCACCAGGCGGCGGTGCTGCTGCTCGTGGTCGCGGATGGCCAACAGGCGTGCCGAGCGGCAGGGGGTGGCCTCCAGGGCCCAAGCGAAGGTGGC
>CALJTZ010000383.1 GCA_937975655.1 uncultured Synechococcus sp.
CTATCTCACGCACAAGATCGATAGCCATCTCAAACGAGGACGCTTCGGGCGCGGTTTTAAGGAAGCGCTCTGCATCGCTGAGCAGGCACGGGTAGTCAGTGGCCACCAGCAATTGGAGTTCCTCCGCGATCGCGGAGAACGCATCAGCCGGCAATCCTCTCTGCCCGCCCCCGTTAACGGCACGCAGGTGCACATGCAGATGCCATGGCCCGCGGAGATCAGCACCCAGCTGGATGACTACTTCTCACGCTTCCTGGTGCCAACAGGGGTGGAGCTGAAGATCAATGGACGTCCCATCCCCCCGCGCCAGATCAGGCACGTCATCAGCGCCAACTTGAGCACCGAGGTCTACGACCCAACCAGCCAGAGCTGGAAGAAACCCAGCCGGCGCACGACCATTCACCTGGTACCCACGGCCGAGCACGAGCAACCCACCATCTATGAGATGGGGATTCCGGTGGCGGCCCTCGATTGGAGCCTGGCCTACCACTGCGATATTCAGCAGCGGGTGCCGATGAACCCCAACCGTGATGCGGTGGCTTCCGGCTATCCCGCCAAGCTGCATGTGGCTTGCCTGCCCACGCTGTTGGAGGAGATGGATGCCTCCACCGTGAAGGACGACTGGGTGGGGACCGCTGGGCGGCGTTGCGCGACGGAGGTGCAGCAGCAGATCCTGGCGAGGGCTTTTGGCGACAACATCGCCCGGTCTGTCCCCCGCATGGGTGCCCGGCATTTCGATGAAGACGCCCGTGATTTGGGGATTCAGGTTGTCAATACGGCCCAGGCCAGTGGCGGCTTTCGGGAGATGCTCAAGCTGCATGTGCCCTCAGCCCAGGAGGTGGTTCGGCGCGATGAGCGCCGCAAAGCTGAGCAAGCCGGCGACGATGGCTTTTCGGTGCAGTCAGCCGTCCACGCAGCCGATGAACGGCTCCAATTGATTGAGCAGCAAGGCGGCGTCGCGCGCGTTCAGCGGTGCCTTGACTTTGCGATCTGGTTCTGCCAACAGCTGGTGGACCAGGGGCCAGTCCGCCAACAGCGGGTGCGTGGTCAATTAACCCGGAATCACGATGGCAGCCGCAGCCTCTATGCCCACTGGAGCGCGACCAACGTCCTCACCTTGGCGATCGATCAGCCCTGCTTCTGGCTGGAACCTCTCGGTGCAGAGAGCCTCAAGATCCTGATCCACGAAGCCGCGCACGCCATGAACATGCACCATGGCTATGAATTTCGCGTGGAAGTGGAGCGGCTGGCTGGTGTTGCCGCCCATGTGATGTTCCAGCGCGGTGCCGAGATACGCGCTCAGTTCCCTGAGCTGTGCTGAGCGATCCATTGAACCGAAGGTGCTGGGCTTCAAGCAGCCATCGCGCTGCGCATTGAGCCTTCGCCTCACCAGGCGTTGTGAGCCTTGTGGCCTGGTGTTGCCTCACCCAAGCGTGCCCTTGCTCGTCGTTCGCACGGCATGCCAACTATACGCCGTGTTCAGCCGCGAGGCTGCTTGCATCCATTCCAACGCCTGATGCTGTTCGACAACCCCGAGGCCCGCAGCCTGCTGGCCAACCGCCAGCGCCGCACCCCCTGTGTGCTGTTGCTGGATCGCTCCTATTCGATGGCGGGCGAGAAGATGCGCCGCCTCAATGCCGGCTTTGATGTGTTTCGCCAGGACATCCTGCGCAATCCCGTGGCAGCCCAGAGCGTTGATCTCGCTGTGATCAGCTTTGGCCCGGTGAAGCTGGAGCGCGATTTTGCCCCCCTCAGCGAGAGCGAGACGCTGCAGTTGCAGGCCTCTGGTGCCACCCCGATGCGCCAGGCCCTGGAGCTGGCGATGCTCAAGGTGACGGAGCGTAAGCGCAGCTATCAGCAGCACGGGATTAGCTACTACCGCCCCTGGATCTTCTTGCTCACCGATGGCGAGCCCACCGACGACGACGGCCATGGCTGCGATGGCTACAAGGCCCTGATTGCACCGCTGGAGTTGGCGGCGCAGGAGCAGAAGTTCACCCTGTTCACCGTTGGGGTGAACGTGTCGCCCCATGGCCGCGCGGTGCTTGATGACCTCAGCCGCCCGTTCAAAGGGCGCTGCCTCGATCTCGACAACCTGAAGTTCGAGGAGATGTTCCTGTGGTTGTCGGCCAGCCTCAGCCGCGTCTCCCAATCCGCCCCTGGTGATCGCGTGCAGCTGGTGGATCCGCGCGTTGGCGACGACGTCTACGACGGGTGGGTGCTGTGATCCGCGTTCCGCGCTTCTGCGGGGCTCAGCACCGCGGCGAACGCCATGCCGCCCTGGCTCAGCCCTGCTGCGATGCCTTGCAGATACCGCGCCAGAGCGTGGGGCTCAGCGGCTTCGTGCTCTGTGATGGCGCCGGTGGCACCACCGCCGTGGCCCGCTCCGCTGCTGCGAGTGCCCGCGCCGGTTGGCAGGCACTCCAGCGCCTGCGCCGTGAGCCGCGTCTCGGCGCCGACCCACACCTGCTGGAGCACTTCCGTGCCCGCCTGCTGCGTCGGCGTGGCCCGGTGCCATTGCTGGATCACACCCTGTTGGCCTGCTGTTGGGATCGCCGCCGCTTGCTCGTGCTGCAGGTGGGTGATTCCACCCTGTTGGTGCGTCAAGGGGGCCAATGGCACAACCCGCTGCCGCCATCCAAGGGGGATTACGCCAACCAAACCACCTTCCTGCGGCGGCACACGCCGATCGAGAGCATCCAGGTCTGGCAGGCACCGGCAACCGAGGTGGAGGCCGTGTTGGCCTTCTCCGATGGCCTCGAAAGCGCCTTCCTCGGCCCAGCCCGCCCCGGCTACGATCGGCTGGAGGCCAATGCAGCTCTGGCGGATCTGGTGATTCAGGAG
>CALJTZ010000384.1 GCA_937975655.1 uncultured Synechococcus sp.
CGGGGGGCACCGGCACCTGCACATCCGGGGTGGGCTTGGTGGCCGACAGGGCAGGCGGCTGACAGACCGCCACTTGATCCAGCCCCGTGCGGCGACGCAGCTGAGCCAGGTTGGAGTTGTACTCCGCCAGGGCATTGGCGTAGCGCACCTCGGCCTGGGTGAGATCGCGCTGGTTATCCACCACTTCACGCTGGGTGCTTACACCCGCCTGGAACCGCAGCCGGGCCAGCCGCAACGATTCACGGGCGGAGGACACCTCACGAGAGGTGGTTTGGATGTTCCGGTTGGCGCGCCCAAGCTGGTAGAAGCTCTGCTCGACCTCGAAACGCACCTTGTCGCGCGTGTCGGCAAAGCGGTAGGCGTTCTCCTGGGCACGCTGCTTGAACTGGCGGGACTGGGCCTTGGCCGCACCGCCATCGAAGAGGTTCCAACTGAGGTTGAGCCCCACAGAGTTCTCCACGGCCCATCCACTGGAACCAGGCAGATCCACCTCTACGGATTGGTTGCCGTTGTAGCGCGTAGCTACAAGGCTGTTAAAGATGTTCAGGAATGGCTGGACAGAGCCAAGAGCACTGTTCGCCTGGCTATTGGCAACGGAGATGTCGAGGATGGCGTTATTGAGCTCTTCGCGGAATGCGTAGGCGGCCACCACGCTCTCTTGCAGTGAAGGTGTCCACAGACCCAGCACACGCAGGGGCTCTTTCGCCGTGGGCGTGATGTTCTGGGGAAGATCGAGGATACGGGCGAGGTCGCGGCGGGAAATGCTCTGATCGGAGAGGGAGTCGGTAAGCAGCTGTTGATCGCGGGCCAACTGCGTTTCCGCCTCCAGCACCTCAAGCTTTGTGGCCACGCCAGCCTGGAAGCGCGCTCGGGCATCCCGAAGGCTCACCAACGAAGCCCGCACCGACTCCTGACCAATGCGGACGCGATCATCGGAGAGCTGGAGCTGGAAATAGGCCTGAGCCGCCTGCAGGCGGAGCTCCCGCAGGGAGATCAAATATTGATTTTTAGCCTGTTCGAACTGATCACGGGCGGCGGCAATCTGCGGAACCCGCTGGGGGTTGATCAAGCCCCATTGGGCTGTGAGGTTAGTGAGCAAAGCCCAGCGATTTGTTGAGGTGTAGCTCTCAACCTGACTAGTGGTTCCATCCAGCGGATTGACCTGGCTGGTTTTGCCATACTGCTGACCACCGGTATAGCCAGGAAGGCTATTCGCGTTCAGATTCAGCGTGGGATACCACGAAGCAATGGTGGCCCGCAGGTTGGACTGGGCTTGATCAACCTGGCTGGCAATGGCCTTGAGGTTGGGGTTATTCACCTCAGCCAGGTTCTCCACATCCTTGAGGCTGAGGGGCCTCAGCGCCTCGATCCGCACCTGCTCCACCTTGGTGGGCAAGGCGAGCGTGGCCGGCGCAGCCAGGCGCTGCAGCCCAGGATCCAGCTTCGTGGCAGCCGCTGGCAGCAAGGAGGGATTGGCCTTGGGCCTAGATCCCTTCACCGCTGGGGCTAGGGGGAGTGGCTGAGGGATGGGATCCAGGCTCTGAGGGGGAGCCTGGGGACTAGCGGCTGCTGGGATCGCTTCAGCGGAGGGGCCAGCGGGGAGCTGTTGAGCCCGCAGATCCGCCATGCCCAGGGGGGACAAGCAGGCTCCGGCGACCGCAATCCATGCCTTGAAAGACCGTGCCACCGATGCTGCGCTCGCTTTATTCGATCGCCAGAGCTTAGGGACTGCTCTCCTGCTCGGACAGACAGGCGGCCACGATGTCATCCGCCCCATACACCAGCCGGACCGGCACAGGCAACTGCGCGGCAACGGCTTCCAGCCGCTGATCGTCGAGGAACACCGGCTCTCCCTGCCGCAGCATTACGGCAGGGAGCAGCAATTCCGCACCGAGATCGCGATCGGCGAGACCGGTGAGCAGGTCGGAGCCGGTGAGCAGGCCGGTCACCACCTGCTCCTGCCCCCAATAGGGGCTGGGCAGGCCGTGCAGGATCACCTCCAGCCCTGCTACCGCATTCAGCCGCTCCACAGCGGGCCGCAGGGCTTCAGCCACCAGCAGCCCCACCACCCAGCTGACGCGGCGGGGCTGCTCCAGAGCGGAGGGCAACGCGGCCGTGGCCGCATCCATGGCCTCCAGAAAGGAGCGGATGCTGCCCACGCCATTGCCCTCCTGGGGCAGGTCTTCGTAGTCGTCGCGCGGGGGCAGGGGCAACCCTGCCATCAGATACCACTCATCAGATAGCCAGGCAAAGCGGCTGCCCAACTGCTCCTGAAAACGGTGCTGGAGGGGCTCCACCTGGGCAATCACCCGCCGAGCGCAGTCCCGATCCACGGGCACCAGGCCATCCCCTTCAGGTCGATAGCGGGTCAAGCCCACGGGCACCACCGCCGCCGACAGCACGGCGGGCCACTCGCCTGCCGCAAAGCTGGCGAGGTCGTGGAGGGTCTGCTCCAGGGCTGGGCCATCGTTCTGGCCCGGACACACGACCACCTGGGCATGGATCTGTAACTGGCGAGATCGGAAGAGCACACGTCTGAACTCCAGTCACCTTGTACTATCTCG
>CALJTZ010000385.1 GCA_937975655.1 uncultured Synechococcus sp.
GCCCTCGACACCCTGGAACGCGCAGCGGTGCTCTGGCCCGATCAGCCCCTGGTGTTCGTGGTGGGCAGCGATCTGGCTCCACAGATCCCGGGTTGGTACAGGGCCTCGGAGCTGCTGGCCCGGTGCCGACTGGCGGTGGTGCCGCGCCAGGGCTGGCCGCTCGAGCCTGGGGATCTCCAGCAGCTGCAGCAGCTGGGGGGGCAGGTGGAGGTGCTCGAGCTGCCCGTGCCCGCCACGGCCAGTTCCGCCATCCGCCAACAGCCCAGCCCCGAACTGGTGCCAGCGGCCCTCTGGCCGGAACTGCTCAAGCACAATCTCTACGGCCTCGGGCACGAGCCCGCCTCCCCCCAGCCCTGATGCGTGTTGCCCTGGCTCAGATGAACCCCCTGGTGGGGGACCTGCGGGGCAACGGGCAACGGCTGTTGGCGGCCTGCCATCAGGCCGCCGGCCAGGGCGCCGACCTGGTGGTGGCCGCGGAGCTGGCCCTGTGGGGCTACCCGGCCCGCGACCTGCTGCTGCGGCCCTCCCTGCGGCTCCTGCAGCAGCAGGTGCTGGATCAGCTGGCGGCAGAGCTGCCAGCGGGGCTCAGCCTGCTGTTGGGGGTGAGCGAACAGGCCCCGGGGGAGCAGCAGCCCAACCTGTTCAATGCCGCCGCCCTGGTGGACGCAGGCCAGTGGCAGGTGGTGGCGCGCAAACGGCTGCTGCCCAGCTACGACGTGTTCGATGAGCGGCGCTATTTCCGCCCGGACGATCAGCCCTGCCTGCTGCAGCTGGAGCGCGGCGGACGCCCCTGGCGCCTGGGGCTCACCATCTGCGAAGACCTCTGGGTGGACCACAGCCTCCACGGGCAGCGGCTGGTGGGCTCCGACCCCATCGGCGACCTCCAGCCGCTGCAGCCCGATCTGTTGATCAACCTCTCGGCCTCGCCCTATGCCCAGGGCAAGGGCCAGCAGCGCCGCGATCTGGTGGCCGCCGCAGCCCGGCGACTGGGCTGCGGCGTGGTGTACGTGAACCAGGTGGGCGGCAACGACGAGCTGGTGTTCGACGGCGGCAGTTTCGTGATGGACGCCACGGGCTCCATCGCGGCCCAACTGCCCTGGGCCGAGACCGCCCTGGCCTGTTGGGATGCCGATGCCCAGGCCGGCGTGACAGCCGGCGGCCCCAGCATTGGCTTTCCCCTGCCCCCGAACGATGACCTGCTGCTGCGAACCCTGGTGCTGGGGGTGCGGGACTACGCCCGCAAGTGCGGCTTCCGCAAGGCCCTGCTGGGCCTGAGCGGCGGCATCGATTCCGCCTTGGTGGCCGTGATCGCCGCGGCGGCCCTGGGGCCGGAGAACGTGCAGGGCCTGCTGATGCCCTCGCCCTGGAGCTCCGGTGGCTCGATCAGCGATGCCCTGGCGCTCGCCGATCGGCTCGGCATCACCACCCGGACGGTGCCGATCGCCCCGCTGATGGCGAGTTTTGATGTCGCTCTTACGCCCCCCCTGGAGGGTGTGCCGAGCGGCCTCACCGCCGAAAATCTGCAGTCGCGCATCCGCGGCACCCTGCTGATGGCCGTGGCCAACCAGCAGGGCCAGCTGCTGCTCTCCACCGGCAACAAATCCGAGCTGGCGGTGGGGTACTGCACCCTCTATGGCGACATGAACGGCGGGCTGGCCGTGATCGGCGACCTCTACAAAACCACGGTGTTTCACCTCTGCGCCTGGATCGATTCAGCCGCAGCTGCCGGCTGCCGCCAAGACCTGGGCCTGCCCTGCACGGGCGAACTGGTGGGCAGCGCCATCCGCAGCAAACCCCCCAGCGCCGAACTGCGCCCAGACCAGCGCGACAGCGACTCCCTGCCCGACTACGCCGTGCTGGACCCCCTGCTCAAGGCGTTGATCGAAGAGCTGCGCAGCCCCGAGGAGCTGATCGCCGGCGGCACGGATGCTGCCCTGGCCCAGCGGGTGCACCAGCTGCTGCAGCGCGCCGAGTTCAAGCGGCGCCAGGCGGCCCCGCTGCTGAAGGTGAGCAACCGTGCCTTCGGCAGCGGCTGGCGCATGCCGATTGCGGCGCTGTAGGCCAGCCGCTCAGGCCATCCCAGCAACGAGGGGCCGCCGCAAAGCAGCCGGGCTCAGGCCTTCCCGCAACGCCAGGACCAACCCCGCCGC
>CALJTZ010000386.1 GCA_937975655.1 uncultured Synechococcus sp.
GGGCTCCGTTACTACCCCAAGCTGCTCGGCATGAGCCCGGTGAGTCCGATCGTGGGCTATCGCTTCCATGTGGCTCCCGGCCAGAACGAGGCGGCGCTGACGGCCGTGATGTTCGAATTGATCGACCAGTTCTGCCGTGAGCACAGCATCCTCAGCTGCAACTTTCTCTACGTGGATCCGGCCTGGAGGCCCCTGGCTGAAGCGGCGGGCTGTGCCACCTGGCTGAATCAGCAGAGCCTGTGGACCAACAACGGCTACCGCCATTTCGACGACTACCTCGCCAGCTTTAACGCCAACCAGCGCCGCAACATCAAACGGGAGCGCAAGGCAGTGGCGGCGGCGGGGCTCACGGTGACGCCCGTGGTGGGGGAGGAGATCCCTGAGGCACTCCTGCTGCGCATGCACGGCTTCTACGAGCAGCACTGCAGCCGCTGGGGCCCCTGGGGCAGCAAGTACCTCACGGAAGACTTCTTTCACTACGCCGCCAGGGAGCTGCGCCGGCATCTGGTGCTGTTCAGCGCCCATCGCGGTGATCCGTTGGATCCGGTGGCGATGTCCCTGTGTGTCCACACCGACCAGGGCCTATGGGGGCGCTATTGGGGCAGTGATGAGGAGATCGAGAACCTCCATTTCGAGGTTTGTTACTACGCGCCGATCGCCTGGGCGATTGGCCGCGGCATTCAGCACTTCGATCCCGGTGCTGGCGGCAGCCACAAGCGCCGGCGCGGCTTCATCGCTCGCCCCCACGCCAGCTTGCACCGCTGGCAGCATCCCCGTTTCGATGCGATCGTGCGCCGCTGGCTGCCTGAGGCCAATGCCCAGCAGTTGGAGGAGATCGAGGCGATCAATGCGGAGCTGCCCTTCACGGCCGCCCCCCTGAGCCTGCAGGACCTCACCTGACCTGGCTGGAGTTCTGCAAAGGCCGGCCTCTGGCTCCTTACCATCGGCTGATGGGTCCATCCACCACCACCTTCAGCTCAGAGCAGCGCCGGCTCCTGGATGAGCAGCTCTCGCAGCGCTTCATCGGCCTGGATCCCTCGGGCTATTTCCTGATCAAGCTGGATCGCCAGGCCGGTGAGCTGATTGCCGAGCATTACGGCAACGGTATCGATGAGCGGGGCTTGGCCACCGACCCTGACACCGGCGAGGTGATCAGCTGCAAGGGGGGAGGGCCGCGGGAACCCCTCGCCATCTACCGAGGCCGGTCGGCAAAGGAACTCGGCATGGTGCTCACTGAAGGAGCCGGCCCCTTTCCCCTGAGTTGCCTCGATCACGCCCTCTACCTGGGCCGCGAACTGCAGAAAGCCGAGCGCTGCCTCGACGACGGCAGCACGTACGTGCAGGACTGACGCGCCGGCTGGCGCTCAGGCGGGTTGCAGTTCCCGTGTTGAAGCGGCCGTGGTCGGCGGCGGTTCGGGGGGCAGGGCTGCCAGCTGATCCTGGATTTCGCGGGTCACCACACTGCGGTACTCCTGGAAGTGCTCGTTGTGGGCGAGGGTCACCAGGAACTGCTCCAGGTTCTCGGGGTTCCGCCGGGCAATCTTGACGAGGGATTTCCAGAAGCGCAGCC
>CALJTZ010000387.1 GCA_937975655.1 uncultured Synechococcus sp.
ATCTACGACTGGGATGGCGAAAACGGCTGTGGCATGACCTTCCAGCCCCGTGCCGTCCAGGTCGTCGAGTTCGTTCCCTACGAGCAGGTCGATCCCACCGATGGCTTCGAGGAACAGGAGGGTTACACCGCTGGAGTGGGCTGGGTTGTGGATGACGACGAGGAGGCCGCCTTCTGATGGCTGCTCCTCACTTGGTCAGCAACGGCGGCGCTGGGCGCCGCCCCCAGCTTCCGGCGTTCTGCCGCACCCGCCGGCCCACAACCGTCGCCGTCACGGTCAACAGCCTCACCGCTCTGCGCCTGCTGGTGCTGGTGGGGCTGCTGTTTCAGCTGAGCACCCTGCTGCTGGTGATCGCTGGCCCCGTGCCGCCGCGGCTGCAAGCGGTCAGCACCAACAGCCCTTTCCCCCCAGCAGCCGGCGTCGCCGCCAGTGGGGCCCAGCCCATTTCACCGACCTCAGACCGATGAACACCACAACCACGTCGTCCTATTCCGCTGCGCCTGTCGTTTCGATGAATCACCCCGCTCTGATCTCCCGTTCCTGGAACGGCACGCCGATTTCTCGGCGCACCACCGATGGCTACGTCAATGCCACAGCCATGTGCAGGGCCAACAACAAGCAGTGGTCGAAGTACCGGGAAAGCGACCGCTGCCAGACCTATCTGGAGGCCCTCGCTGAAACCTCCGGAATTCGGATGTTTGACCTGATCGAGTCCCGCCAAGGCCAGGGCGGCGGCACCTGGGTTCATCCCCAGGTCGCGGTGGATCTGGCCCGCTGGATCAGCGCGCCGTTCGCGGTGTGGATGGACGGCTGGTTTCTGGAGAGCCTCCAGCAGGCTCGCCTGGCGCCGGTGGAATCGGCCCCGCCCCAGCTGCGAGAGGTCGAGGTGATCGCCCTGGTGGAACGCAGCATCACCCTGTTTGAGCGGCTGGGCGGACTGGATCAGCGCGACCAGCTCCTGTTCAAGGACATCGTCCGCAGCAACGTGCTCACTGCCAGTTCAGGACTGCTGCCCGGGACCCCCGCCGACGACGAGCTGACCCTCAGCGATGCCTGGCTGGAAGTGTTCCAGGAAGTGCTGCCGCGCACCAAGTACCGCTCGGCCGGGATGCTGGTGGCCGAGGCCTACCGAACAGACTTTGGCCAGGAGCCGCCGCTGCGGCAGCAGTTCGTTGATGGGGCCCCGCGTCAGGTCAAGAGCTACCGACGCTCCTGGCTGATCGACACCCTCAAGCGCTTCCGCGCCCAGCTGGCAGGGGGCTGATGGACACCGCCACAACGCCAACCCGGCAGAGGGTCTGGGTCACAACTGCAGAAGCGTGCGCAGCTCTGGGGATGAGCCGCGAAACCCTCCGCCAGCTGCGGCTGCGGGGGGTGCTCACCCCGGGCAAGCACTACCGACGCTGGGGCTGCACCCAGAGCCGGGGGCCACTGCAATGGCACCTGGAGAACGTGGAGGCCACCATCACTGGCTGGAGCCGCAGGCATCTTCGAATCTGATTGCGCTCTCGCTCTGATGCCCAGGAGGTAGGCCCCTGAAAAAGATAGACGACTCCCCCAGCCGTCCTCCGCAGCGGCAAGAGTTCAATCCGGGCAATTGGGGACAGCTTTCTGCAGTGCCGCCAGGGTCAGTTGCTGGCGCAGCTGCTCTTTGCGCTCCTCAATGCGCTGCCGGCGCTCCGGGCTGACGTCCTTGGTGAGTTCAGAGAAGGAGCGAGCTGCTGGCATCAGAGGGGCCCCCTCACTGCATAACCGACGATGGTTCCGATGATGCCAAATCCCCACTTCTTGTCCTCCTGACTGGATGCAGAAGTGACGATAGAGACCATCGCAATCAGAAGCGCAGTAATCAGCCCCATTCGGAACCAATGCTCTCTTGTCTCCTTCTTGTGTCGGTGAGCTTCCTCTTCGGCTGATTCTTCCCTTTCAGTCTTGTATTTCGAGGTCTTCCCGCCAGCCCCAGGGACCGAAAGGACATCTTCAGTCTTGAGATTAAGAGGATCAGCGTTTGGCATGGCGGAATCCAGAGGAAACCCTAGAGGGCGACGATTTGCCGGCTCGTTCCTTCGGCAGACTGAAGAATGACAGCGCCGCCTTGATTCACCTCAGCCCTGGCATGGGCGTAAAGCGCCATAGCGCGACGAATGATTTCGTTGCGCGTGGTTTCGTCTTCCCGCGCGAAGGCGTCCAGATCGCGCTGCAGATCTTCGCTGACCCTGACCTCTAGGCGTGGCATGGCTTTGCTGCAGAAGACAGTGAGGGTGGTGCAGGCCAGCCCCGCATGAGCCTGGCCTGCACCGGAAGTCTACCGGGAGTCACCCGGGAGAGGACCGGGAGCGCAGGGGGAGATTGGGGCAGGACACCCGCCGCGATCACCCCCTCCCAGGCGCCCGAAGAAGGGCCGCCAGGGGGTCGAAATCCAGCGAACTGCTCACACTTCTGCTCACACCTGGCCGATTTTGGCCCGACAAGTCCAGTCACCGCAAGGGTTTTCAAGCCAACGACCGCAAGTCTTCTAAGCAGCCGGTCGATGGTTCGAATCCATCAGGGGGCGCTTCTCAAACCTACTGCGGTGCAAGGGTTCTTAGGGACTAGCAATCCCTGAGGCCTTGCGCTCGCCCCTGCATACAGGTGCCTACTCAAGCCGTTTTGGGCTAACTTTTGGGCTAACCGCGAGCAGCTGCCTCGGCGGTCAAGAGCCCTGATGCCACGCCTGTCCAGCACCACGCCACGGTGGGTCACAACCCTGCGCTCGCTGATCAAACAGCAGCACGGCGTGGGCTGGTCTATCCGTGAGCAGTCAGGCCGCGTCAAGCTGAGCCGCCGCTGGAAGGACGGCACCAGTGAGTCGGTGATGCTGCCGTTGACCTGGGACCGCAGCTCGAGCACCAAGATCGCCAATTGGCTCAATGCGATCCACCAGCGGATGGAAGACGCAGGGCTGCCGCTGAAGGACGCTGTTGAGCTCCAGAGCAAGGCCATGGCCTTCGGGCTGCCGCTGAAGGACGCTGTTGAGCTCCAGAGCAAGGCCATGGCCTTCGGCCTGTCGGCCGCGGCGATGGAGCCCCTGCCCAGCGAAGACGCCATCGACTGGCACGAGGTGGTGGCGCGCTTTCGCAAGCACAAAACCAGCGACACCGGCGAGTGCCGGCTCGACAGCTTCGACCGCAACTACGGCCTCAAGATGCAGCAGTTCCTCGAGGTGGTTCGGCGCAGACCGATTCCGCGCGATGCGCGGACGACCCTGGCAAGCCTGCGCGACAACTTCGGCGGGGAGCCCGGCAGCTCCGGACGACGGCAGCGCATCCAGTTCTGCGCGCAGCTGCTGCGCTTTGCAGTGGAGGAATGCGGAGCACCAGAACCCTGGCGCCCACCAGACAACCTCTCCAGCTTCATCGGCAAGGTCAAAGGAGAAGCCAGCAGCGACGGCACCCCGATCCAGGACGAGCAACTGATTCGGCTTCTGGCAGGCATTCCAGACCACCGCTGGCGGATGGCTGTGGGCCTCTGTGCGGTCTACGGGCTTCGGCCTATCGAACTGCGCCATATCCGCAGATCCGCCGATGGCCGCGGCCTTCACTGCTCCTATGTGAAGCAGACGGCGCGAGGCGGAACCCGCCCTGGCGACATCCTCGGCATTGACCCCATTGGCTTGCCGGGCCTGGCACAGGAACTGCTTCAAGCGCTGGAGACCACCCCCATGCCGCCACTGGGCCATGCCTCCAACACCGTGGCGACGGCCCTCAGCACCTACTTGCGCCGCCGGCCGATCTGGCGCGAACTGCGGGACGGGCCGACCTGGCCTGGGACCTGCTGATCCAGGCCCTGCGGATGGCGCCTGACAATGTCCAGACCCTGCTTGCAGCGGCCCAGGCCGCTGTCGAGGGTAAGAAGCTGGGCGACGCCGACATACTGATCCGCCAGGCGCTGGGCCATGCGCCCGCTTCGCCAGCAGTCCTGAACCAGGCCGCTATCGTCGACCTGGCCCTGGGTCGACCCCGGGATGCACTGGCAAGGG
>CALJTZ010000388.1 GCA_937975655.1 uncultured Synechococcus sp.
GCCATGACGTCCAGCTACCGGATCACCCTGCTCCCCGGCGATGGCATCGGCCCGGAGATCACCGCGGTGGCCCGGCAGCTGCTTGATGTGGTGAGTGCCAGGCACGGTTTTGCCCTCGTCTACGACGAGCAGCCCATGGGCGGCGCCGCCATCGATGCCACCGGTGAGCCCCTGCCCGCCAGCACCCTGGAGGCCTGCAAGGCCGCCGATGCCGTGCTTCTGGCCGCCATCGGCTCCCCCCAATACGACAGCCTGCCCCGGGAGCAGCGCCCCGAAACCGGCCTGCTGGGGTTGCGCTCCGGCATGGGCCTGTTCGCCAACCTGCGGCCGGTGAAGATCATTCCAGCCCTGGTGGAGGCCAGCACCCTCAAGCGGGAGGTGATTGAGGGCGTGGACCTGATGGTGGTGCGCGAGCTCACCGGCGGGGTGTACTTCGGAACACCGAAGGGTCGGGTCGAGGCCGATGGCCACGTGCGCGGCTTCAACACCATGGCCTACTTCGACTACGAGATCGACCGCATCGCCAAGGTGGGCTTCGATCTGGCGCTGCAGCGGGGCGGCAGGCTCTGCTCGGTGGACAAGGCCAATGTGCTGGATGTGAGCCAGCTGTGGCGTGACCGGGTGGAAGCCCTGCATGCCAGCACGTACCCCTCCGTGGAGCTCAGCCACATGTACGTGGACAACGCCGCCATGCAGCTGGTGCGTGCCCCGAGACAATTCGACGTGCTGCTCACCAGCAACCTGTTCGGCGACATCCTCAGCGACGAGGCCGCCATGCTCACCGGCTCCATCGGCATGCTGCCCTCGGCCTCCCTCGGGGCAGCGGGGCCAGGCCTGTTCGAGCCCATCCATGGCTCAGCCCCCGACATCGCCCGCCAGGACAAGGCCAACCCCATGGCCATGGTGCTGAGTGCGGCCATGATGCTGCGGGTTGGCCTGCAGCAGGACGCCGCAGCCACGGACCTGGAAGCCGCCGTGGATGCCGTGCTGGCCGCCGGCTACCGCACCGGTGACCTGATGGCCGAAGGCTGCACCCAACTGGGCTGCCAGGCCATGGGCGACCAGCTGCTGGCGGCCCTGGAGGGCTGAAACGCCCGCCACCAGGGTCCAGACCCACGACCTGCCAAACTCGCCGACAGTTCTGCTGATCCCTGCGCATGTCGAAGCGTCATCCGGTTGTGTCTGTCACCGGTTCCTCCGGCGCAGGGACCAGCACCGTCAAGCGTGCCTTCGAGCACATCTTCAAGCGCGAAGGCATCGTCCCAGCTGTGGTGGAGGGCGACAGCTACCACCGCTACGAGCGTGGCCCCATGAAGGAGGCCATGGCCGAGGCCCTCGCCAAGGGGGAGAACTTCTCCCACTTCGGCCCCGAGGCCAACCTGTTCGACAAGCTCGGCGAGCTCTTCCAGACCTACGGCGAAACCGGCAGCGGCCAGAAGCGCTACTACTTGCACTCCGTGGAGGAGGCCGCTGAGCACAACGCCCGCCTGGGCACCAACCTGGAGCCCGGCCAGTTCACCCCCTGGGAACCCATCCCCGCCGGCACCGACCTGCTCTTCTACGAAGGCCTCCACGGCGGTGTGGAGGGGGATGGCTACAACGTGGCCTCCCTCGCCGACCTGCTGGTGGGTGTGGTGCCTGTGGTGAACCTGGAGTGGATTCAGAAGATCGCCCGGGACAACAAGGAGCGCGGCTACTCGGCCGAGGCCACCGTGGACACGATCCTGCGCCGCATGCCGGATTACATCAACCACATCTGCCCCCAGTTCAGCCGCACGGACATCAACTTCCAGCGGGTGTCCACCGTGGATACCTCGAACCCGTTCATGATCCGGGATATCCCCACCCCGGATGAATCCTTCGTGATCATCCACTTCCGCAAGGGAGCCCGGGAGAAGTGGGGGATCGACTTCACCTACCTGCTGGACATGATCCACGACTCCTTCATGTCCAGCCCCACCTCGATCGTGGTGAACGGCGGCAAGATGGGCTTCGCCATGGAGCTGATCCTCACCCCGATCATTCACCGCATGATCGAGGAGAAAAAGACACTGTCCTGAGGCTTTTAGCCACTAGTGTGGGTCCGTCAGGCGGACCCGGTGAAGTCACTACCCGTCCCCTCTACGCCCGGTGGCCCTCCATCCTTTGTGATTGCGGGGGCCACTGGGCCTTCCGGTCAGGGCCCACGGCCGGACGTTCGTTCTGAGCTGCGCCTTCAACCCCGCTGGGATCGCATCAACAGCTCTGATGTGATCGGTCGGGCCCGCAGGATTTATTTCACCTACATCGAGCGCTGTCCCAGCGGACTGGAGCCCCTGGGGGTTGTCTTGTCGGGCACGGGCCTGAGCCAGGGCCGGGTGGTGTTCGAACTGCCGGTGCTCCTGCCCGATGAGCAGTACCTGTCGCTCGACCTGGTGCGTGGCCGCACACAGCGCCTGCGCAGTACCCGAACCACCTACCGCGGCTGATGAGCTCCACTGCTGTTGTTGCTGTCCTGGCCGCTGTGCTGGGTGCCTGCGTGGGCAGCTTCCTCAACGTGGTGGCCTGGCGCCTGCCCAGAGAGGAATCGGTGGTACACCCCCGCAGCCACTGCCCCCACTGCGGCAGCCAACTGCGATGGTTTGAAAATGTGCCACTGCTCAGCTGGATGCTGCTGAGAGCCCGCTGCCGCCATTGCGGCAGCGCCATCAGCGCCCGCTACCCCGCGGTTGAGCTGCTCACCGCTGGCCTGTTCGTGGCCACGGCCCTGGGAAGCCCCTCCGCCCTGGCAGCCCCCCCCGCCTGGATGCTGCTGCTGGCGGGATGGCTGCTGGTGGCCCTGCTCATGCCCCTCACCTTGATCGACCTCGATCACCTATGGCTGCCGGAACCCCTCTGCCGCTGGGGGGTGCTGCTGGGCCTGGCCATCACGGCCATCGCCGGCTTCAGCCAGGGGGAGAGCAGCGGGCGCAGCCTGCTGCTCCAGCATCTGCTGGCGGCCTGCGGTGGGCTGCTGGCCATGGAAGGGCTGAGTGGCCTGGCCCAGAAGGTGATGGGCAAGCCTGCCCTGGGTCTGGGCGATGCCAAGCTCACAGCCCTGCTGGGGGCCTGGCTGGGGCTGAGCGGCGTTGGTCTGGCGGTGCTGCTGGCGGTGCTGGCCGGAGCCCTGTTCGGTGCCCTGGGCCTGCTGAGCGGCCGACTCAAACGCGGTCAGCCCTTTCCGTTCGGTCCGTTCCTGGCCGGTGGTGGCCTCGCCGTTTGGATCGGTGGCAACAGCTTCTGGCTGCAACAGCTGGGGCAATGGCTGGGCTGGGGAGCCCTTTAATGGTCTGAAGACCACCTAAGCCCGGACGCTCCCTGCCTCCATGTCGCTGTTCGACTGGTTTGCCGATCGCCGCAAGACCGCACCGGCGGTTCGCAACCCCCAGGAGGTGAACGAGGAGGACGGCCTCTGGAGCAAGTGCCCGGAGTGCGGGCTGGTGGTGTACCGCAAGGATCTGGCGGCCAATGCCAGTGTCTGCAGCGGTTGTGGGCATCACCACCGCATCTTCAGCGAGGAACGGATTCGCCTGATCGCCGATGAGGGCAGCTTTGAAGCCCACGATTCCGATCTGGCCCCCACCGATCCCCTGGCCTTCAAAGATCGCCGCAGCTACGCCGACCGCATCCGCGACACCCAGCGCTCCACCGGCCTCAAGGACGGCGTGATTACCGGCCTCTGCACCGTGGAGGGCATGCCCCTGGCCCTGGGCGTCATGGATTTCCGCTTCATGGGCGGCTCCATGGGTTCGGTGGTAGGGGAAAAGCTCACCCGCCTGATCGAGACGGCCACGGCGCGCCGCTACCCCGTGCTGATCGTGTGTGCCTCCGGTGGCGCCCGCATGCAAGAAGGGATGCTGAGCCTGATGCAGATGGCCAAGATCTCCGGAGCCTTGGAGCGCCACCGCCAGGCCGAACTGCTCTACATGCCGCTGCTCACCCACCCCACCACCGGTGGCGTGACGGCCAGCTTCGCGATGCTGGGCGACCTGATCCTGGCCGAACCCCGAGCCCTGATCGGCTTTGCCGGCCGTCGGGTGATTGAGCAGACTCTGAGGGAGAAACTGCCCGACGACTTCCAGACCGCGGAATATCTGCAAGACCACGGCTTCGTGGATCACATCGTGCCGCGTACCAAACTGCGCAGCACCCTGGTGGGACTGCTGAAGATGCACGGGTGTGCCAAGGCCGCATCGCGATGACAGCCCCGCAAGTCCGCAGCGGTGTGCGCAAGGTGCTGGCGGCCCTTTTGGCATTGGCCGTGCTGCTGCTCAATCCCAGCGGCAGCTGGGCTGGACCAGTGGATTGGCAACCGGTGGCCAGCACCGCCGAGGGCCAGCAGTGGTGGGATGCCGGCAGCCTGCGCATCAGCAAGGCGGGCAATCTCTCGGTGCTCAGCCGCTTTCAGCCGGCTATGCCGGAGCCCGATCCAGGCGCGGAGCAGGGCCGGCCCCAGCGCCCCCCGGCCAGCGATCTCTACGTGATGGAGATCGATTGCGGCCAGAACCTGTTCCGCGACACCTCCATCAATGGCCTGCCGCAATGGGGAAGCCAGTGGCAGCCGGCCAGTAACGATGGACTGATCGAGGAAACCATTCAGGCGGTCTGCGCCGCTGGGGCCAACCTGCTGGCTGGATCC
>CALJTZ010000389.1 GCA_937975655.1 uncultured Synechococcus sp.
GTCGCACCAAGCGCTGGGCCGTGGCCGAGGTTCTGTCCAACACCAGCGCTAGCTGAGGAAATCTCCCGATGATTCAACAGGAAACTTTCCTCAACGTCGCTGATAACAGCGGCGCCAAGCGCATCCAGTGCATTCGTGTGCTGGGCACCAACCGTCGTTATGCCCACGTGGGCGACGTGATCGTGGCTGCCGTTAAGGACGCCATGCCCAACATGGGCGTCAAGAAGTCCGACGTGGTGAAGGCCGTGGTGGTTCGCACCAGGGCCACCCTGCGTCGCGACACCGGCAACTCGATCCGGTTTGACGACAACGCTGCCGTGATCCTCGGCAACGACAACAACCCCAAGGGCACCCGCGTCTTCGGTCCCGTTGCCCGCGAACTGCGCGAGCGCAACTTCACCAAGATTGTGTCCCTCGCTCCGGAGGTGATCTGAGATGGCCACTGCCACCCCAAAAGCCAAGGCTCAAGTGCGCATCAAAATGCGCATCAAGCAGGGCGACACCGTTCAGGTGATCAGCGGTAAGGACAAGGGCAAGACCGGTGAGGTCCTGCGCACCCTTCCCTACGAGAACCGTGTTGTGGTGCAGGGCATCAACCTGCGCACCCGCCACGTGAAGCCCACCCAGGAAGGCGAATCCGGTCGCATCGTGACCGAAGAGACCTCCCTGCACGCCTCCAACGTGATGCTGTACTCCACCGATAAAAAGGTGGCCAGCCGCGTGGAGATCGTGGTGGAGAAGGACGGCACCAAGAAGCGCCGCCTCAAGAAGACCGGCGAGATTCTCGACTGATTCGTGCTCTAGCCCCGGTGCGGTGTTGCACCGAGGCTGCACGCCTACATCTCTCGTTCACACCCCCTGTCCCTGTCCGCCTTCTGACAACGCCCAGAAGCGCAACCCCTCCCCCCGTCATGTCCCTCAAACAGAGCTATCGGGAGAAGATCCAGCCCAAGCTGCTCAAGGATCTCAACCTCTCGAACATTCACGAAGTCCCCAAGGTGGTGAAAGTCACCGTCAACCGGGGCCTCGGTGAAGCCGCCCAGAACGCCAAGGCCCTGGAAGCCTCCATCGAAGAACTGGCCGTGATCACTGGCCAGAAGGTGTTGGTCACCCGTGCCAAAAAGGCCATTGCCGGCTTCAAGATCCGTCAGGGCATGCCGATCGGCGTTGCCGTCACCCTTCGTGGTGACCGGATGTACGCCTTCCTCGAGCGTCTGATCCACCTGGCACTGCCCCGCATCCGCGACTTCCGCGGTGTGAGTGCCAAGAGCTTCGACGGCCGGGGGAACTACACCCTGGGGATTCGGGAACAGATCATCTTCCCCGAGATCTCCTTCGACAAGATCGACGCCATCCGGGGCATGGACATCACCATCGTGACCAGCGCCCGTAACGACGAAGAGGGCCGGGCCCTCCTCCGCGAGATGGGAATGCCGTTCCGCAGCAACTGAGCCCTCTTCGGACCCGACCATGGCTAATCACGACCCGATTTCCGACATGCTCACCCGCATTCGCAATGCGAGTGAGAAACGTCACCAGTCCACCAAGGTGCCTGCTTCCCGCATGGCTCGCAGCATCGCCAAGGTGCTGCAGCAGGAGGGCTTCATTGCCGAAATCACCGAAGAAGGTGAAGGCGTCGAGAAGCACCTCGTGCTCGAGCTGAAATACAGCGGCAAGCATCGCCAGCCCACCATCCGCACCGTGCAGCGCGTCAGCAAGCCCGGTCTGCGGATCTACAAGAACACCCGTCAGCTGCCCAAAGTTCTGGGCGGAGATCGGAAGAGCACACGTCTGAACTCCAGTCACCTTGTACTATCTCGT
>CALJTZ010000390.1 GCA_937975655.1 uncultured Synechococcus sp.
GGCGTCCTTAACCGCCTGGAATTCATCGCAAACAAACTGCCTGTGAATGGGCAATAATCTGATGGGAGGCGGGTCTGCAGGTCCTCCACGTAGGCGTCCCAGGTCTTGGCGCGGATCGTCGGGCTGTCGGCTTGCTCGCGGCCCTTGATCGGGTCGTCCACGTTCAGGAAGTCCGCCGGGAGGCCGGTGCCTTTGCCGACGCCTGCAGCCCAGAACCCACCGAGACCGCCGGCCGTCTTCCAGCGGTCCTTGCCGGTGCTGGATGGGTGCAGGCTGCCGCCGGAGGCAAGGAAGTAATCGCGGGCGGCCTCGCCGAACTCTGCGGCGAGGGTTTGGGTGTTGGCGCCCTGGCCCCAGGTGCGATCAGGGTGCCGGCGGAGGAAGTACCCGGGGAGGAAGCGGCTGAAGATCGTGGACTTGTAGTGCCGCGGCGGCAGTTCCACCATCAGGCGCGGGAGCTCACCATCAGCGACACGCTGGGCGATGGCCACCAGGCGATTGGTGTGTCGAGTGAAAGGGAACGACGGGAAGACAGAGGCGATGTAGTCGCCGAAGGATCGGGTGTAGGGCGCCTGGGGCGTGGCGGTAGCGGTGCGTTGGGCGAGTTGGGCCCGGGCCAGAGCGGCGGTGATCGGATCAGTGGCGAGGGCTGGCATCAGATGCACTCCAGCCAGATCAGTCCGCGAACGATCGTGCCGCCGGTGCTATGGCACTCGATTGAGGTGTGAATCACGGCGCCAAGGCTGACGGCAGCGGCAAGGGCCAGTGCGATGGCCATGGCTAGCCGCTTGCGGGTCACCCTTCACCCTCGACCGGGAGCCCAAGGCCCTGGGCCTGGAGGTTCAGCAACAGGCGGGTGCGTTGTTCAGGGGTGAGGTCAGCGGATTCGATGGCGGTAACAACGGTGCCCAGGGTGCGTTGAATGGCGCGGCGTTCAGCAGCGGCATCAGACCATGTGTCGCGGGTTGAAGGGTTATGCGTCAGCCACCACTGAGCATCGCGAGGATCCAGTGATCCTGTGATGGTTTGAAGTGCTCTAATTTCTGCTATGTGCTGGCCTTCTTGAATAGCGCGCAGGAAATCCTGATGAAGCTCAGAGCCTTCACCGGCTTTGGCCTGTGTCAGCCAGCTCACAATGGTTCGGAGGGGTGTTTTGCAGGCTGTTGCGACGGTGGTAAGTGCACCGCCCTGTTCGGTGACGGTGCGAGCAATCTCAACGTGCTCATGAGTCAGCGTCGATGGCCTACCTGCTGGCACGTCTGATCAGGGGGTGAAGATGGGTGCAGCTTAGCCGCAGAGTGATGCGGTTGTGCAAGTGGAACGGGTCAGGGCAAGGCGTTGGCGATGGACTCGATGCCGCGCTCAATGATGCTGGCTGATTCGCGGACGGCTTCGGTCAGATCGTGAAGGGCATCGTGGTGGATGCAGGCAACCACCAGTTCTGGATGACCAGCGGTGTAGCCGGCACCGAAGTTGGCGTCGATGGTGGCTCGGTACTTGTCCAGTCGGACCATGAGGTCAAACTCCCAGGAATCTGGATAAAGCGCTGGTACGGCCATAGGTGGTGTGCGGTGGCTTCAACAGCTTAAGCGCCATCAAGTCGAAGCGGTTGCGGATCCGGGCGAGCCTGGTGGCCGTTACGCCGGTTACGCCGTGTTACGCCCCTGTAACGCCGGGCGTAACGCCGAAAACGCAGGTCAGCACTGGCTTTTCCTGTTGTTGTTACGTTTTTAAGAAGAAAGAGAAGAGAAGAGAGGCATACGCGCCTGCGCCTGCGCCTGCACACGCGCGCACATGCGCCTGCGCATACGCGCATGTGCAAGGGGCTATCTTTTCCCCCCAGGGCGTAACAACGTAACACCCCAGTCACTGCAATGGATCTGGGCGTTACGCGAGGCCGTTACGTTACGCCTTGATCGGCAGCGAGACTGCGCGGCTGACATCAGCAATGCCACGGAAGCGGGTTACGCCAGCTTTCTGCGCATCGGGCAAACGGCTGAGCACGGTGCCCCAGTTGTGAGCCCAGGCGGTGTCGTTAAGAATGCGGTGCAGGCCTTTGGCGGTATTGGAGATCATCAAGCGATCGTTTTCGACCTTGATGCCAATCCGCCCTAGGTGGGCATCTGCTGCGTCATGGGGAACGTCGGTGCTCTCTTGGCCGGTGGCGATGGTTTCCACCAGTTCCCACACGGTCCTGGTGATGGTCATGTTGCGGCTGAAGACCTTGCCGCCGTTGACTTCGGTGCGCTCCACTTCAACGCGGAGCTGATGCTGAAGGATGTGCTGCAGGCAGCGTTCCTCATCGGGTTGCTCGGCGGCCTCGCGGTAGGCGGCCCAGTCGTTGTTGTCGATCAGCTGGAAAGCGTCAGATTCGGTGGCGACGGTGGTGTTCATGAGCGACCAGGCACCGGCCAGCAAGGTGCCGTACTGATCGCCTTGGCGTTGGCTGTCAAATCGATCTGCGGCAGCGCGGCGGAACGCGGCAACGGAATCGCGGATGATGGGAATCAGCTGAACAGAGCGCAAGATCATGCGATGGCCCAGTTCGGGAGTGATCACCCGGGTGAGGTCACGATCAAGAGCACGCCAATGGGCAACGCGCTCCTCCTTGGGCAGAAACGATGGATTGCGGAGGGTGAGTGCAGCAAAGCGTGATGCGTCGGCGCCCTGCTTGATGGCGGTGTTGATGGAGCACAGCAGGAACATGGCGCGAGCGACAAATCGTTCTGCGGTGCCATCGGCGCCACCACGACCAACGAAGCCACGGCCTGAGCTGGAAGCGACGCGGGCCAGGGAGAGGATGTCCTGAATGCGTTTACGGTCGGCCTGTTCGTTGGATTCCGCCTCATCCATGATCACGGGCTTGGCATCAGCGCGAAGTTCTTGACGAATGGATGGCTCGGTGGTGGATCCTTCGGGCCAGAGGGCGATGTCCTGCAGGAGGGTGCCAAGAAAGCGATCGAGCAGTGCTGATTTGCCGCTGCCGGCGGCAGCGGTGAGCCAGATGTGAGGGCGCCAGGAAAGGGAACCGCAGATGGGGGCCAAAGCGGTCCAGCCGGCGATCAAGAGGCCTGAAGCGGGGACTTCCCAGAGGAAGCGCGAGGCGATGTCAAGGATTTCAGCGCCTTCCTGATCGGTCAGAGGCGAAAGGTTGGTAGGCAGGTCAATCGATGCAAGGCGCTGGTAGTGGAACTTCGACGGCGGCGGTTTCATGACGCTGTGGGCGTCACCGTCAACAATGAGGCGATCGCCAAGGTGAAGAACGGATCGGCCGTCATCCCACCAGGCACCACGACCACGGATGCGAAAGCGGTCGTAGATGCCGGCCCGAGCCTGCTGGGCGAACAGCGAGGCTTTGGCAGCGGTCCAGTTGATACCGTTTTTGGATGGGTAAAGAGCCTCCCAGTAGCCGGTTTCCGGGTGGAGAGCGAGGAGGTGCGTTTCGGTGTGGTTGCCGCGGGCGATGCGGGTGATTTGCCCGGTGGAGCTGGGCTGGTAGTAATAGGAACCGTCGTCAAACCCAAGGCAGGTGAACGGCTGATGCCGGGGAATGTCAGGGAGTTCCGGCGGTGCGGGCCGATCGGGTGGCGGCGGTGGTTCGGGTGGTGCCTCGACTGCGACAGCGAAGCGCTCAATGGCCTTGGCGGTGCGGCCTTGGGTCCAGCCCTCAGCGGCGGCATCGGCCAGATCCCAGCCGGAGGGGAGGCTTTCGGGGATTTTGACCACCACCAGGGATGCGGCGATGGGCAGCAACAGCTGTGCGAGTTTCGCCATGCACTTGCGGCCAGCATCATCGGCATCAGGCCACAGGGTGACGGCACGGCCGGTCAGAACGGACCAATCGGCGGCGTTGATGCCACCGGTACCCCCGCACCAGGCGAGGGTGACGTGATAGGGGAAGAGGGCCTCGGCAGCATCGGCTGATTTCTCGCCCTCGCAGATCAGAACCGGTGCATCAGGGCGATCGGTGAGATCAGGGAGGCGATAGAGGGGCCTGGGCGTGGGCCAGTCGGATGCAAACCCGTCGCGGCGCGAGGGGTAGTGCCACTGGCCATCGAGCCAGGTGCGATGGACGAAGAGTTTGCCCGGTTTGGCGTCCGGGGTTTTAGGCGGTTGGGGGATGCGCTGGATCCAGAACAGCTGCTCACCGGCGGCGTTGCGGTAACACCATTGAGCGGTGGCGCGGCCAAGATCTGGAGCAGGTGCGGCGTGTGGCGGCTGGTCGGGGATGCGATGTGGCTTGCCGCGGCGTTTAGGTGTAGGGCTGCTGGGCGTGGCCACCGGCAGCCCAAGGTGTTGCTCGACTGACTGCAAGGCCTGGCGAAGATCCCAGCTGCGGACGCGCATGAGGAGATCAAGGCCAGACATGGCGCCACCCATCTGGTCCTTGCCACCGCACTGATTGCAGAAGCAACCGCCAGGGCCGTCATCGCGGTCCCAGCGGTAACGATCGGAGCCGCCGCAGGCGGGGCAGGGCTGATGTTTGTCGGTGAGCTGCTCGGGCGATAAGCCGCCAAGTTCCATCAGCAGCCGTGGCCAGTGACCGGCTGCGGCGTCGAGTGTGGTGGCCATGGATCAGGCCTGGCTGGCTGGGCCTTGGCGTTCGATGTCGCGGCGGATGAGCTGGCGGATGTAGGCGGCCCTGGAGCAGCCCTCGTAGGAAGCCTGCTGATCAAGGTGCTCCACGTGTGAAGCCGGGACCTCGAGGGTGATGGCGCGTCTGCCGTCAGAAGTGGGCCAGGTGGGCATGATCTGCTGTAGATGTGCGGAAAGGATAGCGGTGCGGTTTCGGATCTGCACCGCTATGATGCGCCGGTCACCACATGCACTGCTCCATGGCCAAGCCAGCCACTGCCCGGCCCAGGCGGTGGATGCCTGCGGCTGGCACCGCAGGTCTGGCCTCTGGCCTGATGAATGGTCCCGTCGAGGACTGCCGCTGGCGCCAGGCAGCGCTCGCCTATCGGGCGGCAGCAAGCGGTGGGTGGTGGCACCCCACTACGCGCGCACGAATCAGGCCATGGCACTGAGCTTCCTCAAGTCGTTTTTGAAGGCCACGGCCATGCAGATCGTGGCGATTGCGTTTTTGGGCCTTGTTTTGTGGCTGCAGCCGTCGCATCCATGGCTGTCTTTGGTGCTGATGGTTGGCGGGATTTCGTGCGTTTGCGCGTGGGTCGCCAGATGACGACCTCAACCCTCCGCCCCTATCAGCTCCAGGCCGTGGCCGAGATCCGCGAGGCGTACCGGCAGCGCCATCGGACGGTGCTGTTCGTGCTGCCCACCGGCGGCGGCAAGACGACGATTTTCAGCCACATCACCCGGGAAACGGCTGCGCGTGGGAATCGGGTGTGCGTGCTGGTCCACCGGGCTGAGCTGCTGCGGCAGGCCAGCGCCAGCCTGCAGGCCCTGGACGTACCGCATGGCCTGATTGCTGCGAACCGCAGCATGGACCTGTCCAAACAGGTGCAGGTCGCATCGGTGCAGACCTTGGCGCGGCGGTTGCATCGGATCCCACGGGATTTCTTCAACCTATTGATTGTTGATGAGGCGCACCACAGCAACGCTGGAACGTGGGCGATGGTGCTGGATCACTGTCACCGCGCCCGGGTATTGGGCGTGACGGCCACGCCGTGTCGGTGTGATGGCCGGGGACTGGGCGAGTGGTACTCGGAGATGGTGCTGGGCCCCAGCCCGGCGGAGCTGACGGATGCCGGGTTCCTAGCGCCGGCGCGGGTGCTGGCTCCGCCTGGATTCGATGCCACTGGCCTGCGGCGAAAGATGGGCGACTTCGACATGCGTCAGGCAGCCGAAATGTTGAGCGCCGGCCAGGCGATGGGTTCACCGTTGAGCCACTACCGCCAACACCTAGATGGCCGCACGGCGATTGCGTTCTGCTGCAGCGTGGCACATGCCGAGGCGGTTGCGGATCTGTTCCAGCGGAATGGCATTGCCGCGGCATCGATCGACGGGAAGATGGATGCAGCCACCCGGGAACAGCTGCTCGCCGACCTGGGCACCGGCCGGCTAAAGGTGCTGACCAGCTGCAGCCTGATTGGCGAAGGGGTGGACGTGCCCTCGGTGGCGGGCTGCATCCTGTTGCGGCCGACGCAGAGCGTGAGCCTGCACCTGCAGATGATCGGCCGCTGCTTGCGGCCCCAGGCGGGGAAGACCGCAGTGATCCTCGATCACGTGGGGAACACGCAGCGGCTGGGCCACCACCTGGAAGATCGGGAGTGGACGCTGGAGGGCACGCCGAAAAAGGACCGAGACAAGGCCCCGAGCGTGAAGGTGTGCCCAGCGTGTTTCAGCGCGATGCCCAGCGGGAAACCGAAGTGCCCGGACTGCGGCCATGAGTTTGTGCCCGAGCGGCGGGAGCTGGAGCACGTGGATGGGGAGCTGCAGGAGATAGACCATGAACACCTGAGGCGCGAGGCGAAACGCGAGCAATCTCAGGCCACGACGCTCGAGCAGCTGGTAGAGGTCGGAAAACGCCGTGGGATGAAGAACCCCCGTGGCTGGGCAAAGCACGTGCTGGCGGCCCGTCAGGCCAAGGGTCACTGGGCGGTGGTGGCGTGACCGTGCTTACGGTGATCTGACCCGCCCCGCCCTCTGGTGCTGCGCCTGTTCCTCGACTTCCTGACCCGCCAGGCCTTCAAGGCACCTGGCGGTCCTGTCGCCTGCACCGAGGCCACGGCAGCCGAGGATGAGGAACTGCTGGCCGGCGTGACCGTGTCCTAAGGCGCCAGCCTGGCCTTCCCCATCCGGTTTTTCTCATACCAGCCGGCGATTGCCGGTGCCCAGGCCTGCAGCTCTGGCCACATCAGATCGCACAACTGCCTGATCTCCAGCTGGGCATCGAGCTTGGCGCGTAGATCAAGAAAGTGCAGCAGGGCCCGCAAGGTGAACGACACCACGAAGTGCTGCCTGGTGTCGAACGGCAGCATCCCCCGAGCGTGTTCCTCAGTCATGCCCTGCCGGATCTGGTGGGCGTAGTGCCCGGCAGCGTCGTAGGCGCGGGCCTTGTCGATGATCCGCATGTCTTCGGTGTAGGAGTACCGGTCACCACTGCGATCGGTGTAGTCGCCCACGGGCCGCAGGTAGAACACCTCTTCGATTTCGCGTTTGCCGGTGCTCACGTCAATAATCCGCTGACTGGTGTACCGAAATGACTGCACATCAAACGACACGCCCACCCGATGCGTGCGGGCCTGCTGCATCACCGAATGCGGAAACCAGCCAGCGTTGAAGGTGATCTGCGGATGCTCCAACGGACCGAAATGCCCGCGTCCGCCGGCCAACAGGTGTTTGATCAGCAGCTCCCCGGCACGCTCTTCGCTGGGTGGCTCGGCCAGGAACACCAAATCTTCGGAGTAATCCTGGTGCATGGCCCACCAGCAGACGGTTTGAGGATATTCAGTGCTAGCAAGCGTGACGACCTTAAACAGCGGATCCATTCAGCCGTGGTGGGAACTTCAGGTTTCCTGAAACACCCCCACGTACACGGTGCCCTTGCCGCACAACGGCAGGATCCGATCCTTCAGGTCGCTGTTGTGGCAGCGGATGCAGCCGAGCGTTGGATGCAACGTTTGCCGCGGTGCCCAGGCCCCGGGCCAGCCGCAGGCGGTGCCACCGCCGTGGATCATGATTCCGGCGCGGCCATTGGCGGCTTCCTGGTTTTCGAGCTCCACCAGATCGAAGGAGTACCAGCCGTAGGACATGGTGGTGTCGGACTGCGGCGGCTTGGGATTCTGCTCAAAGTCGCGGTAGATCTCGCCAATCTTGTAGAGGCCCGGTGGTGTGTCGCTGTTGGTGCGGGTCCACACGTTGTCAGCACCCTGGCCGCGGGCCAATGCCGGTATTTTCCATAGCAGCTTCCCGGTGTGGTCATAGGCCTCCATGTCCTGATCACGGTCATTCACCAGGAGGTAGCTGTCGCCAGGTTTCACCGGTGCGGGCTTCCCGGGCCCGGCCAGGCCTTCTTCCTCTTTCCCGCGTGGATCGAGGCCTTTGATCGGTGCCGCGGTGGGCGGTGCCACCGGTACAGGTTTGCCGGTGAGCAGTCCGCGGGACTTCTGGAGGGCCAGCTGCACGCTGGTGACTGCAGCGCTGGCGCGGTTGCCAGCACTGTCGCCGTCGTAAAACCCCCGGCCGTCTGGTCCTGGGATCGATGCCCATTCCTTGGCCAGATCCAGCTGCGCTGCCGCCAGGTCGTTGCTGCGGCCCTGCAGGTAGGACGCCAGGGCGGGCCGCTTGCCGCCGAGCAGCAGCGCGGCAGTCATCCGGTCTTGATTGTCCGCATTGAACAGCTCACCCGGGCTAATGCCGGCTGCCTGCGCGGCGAGATTGAGTGTCTCAGGGATGAACTGAGCAGCGCCCACCGCGAACACCTGCCCCTGGGCCTGCAGCTGCTGCACCTGGGCCATGGTGAGCCGCTGCAGGCCACCGCCGGGATACGGACCCGGTGAATCACCAGCTGTGCCGCGGTTGAAGGAGTCGTAGCCGCCTTCACCGGCATAAATCACATTGAGCAGGGGCCTGACGGCTTGGACGACGGCATTGACCGCAGGAGCTGCAGCCGGACTGCCTTCTGCACGCCATAGCTCGGTGAATTCCTGCTTGATCTCTTCGTTGAGCCGCTCATCCAGCCGGCTGAAAGCCGCTAGCTGCTGGGGGCTGATTTTTCCCGTCCTGGCTATGTGCTCAGCTGCAGCGCGAACAGATGCGTGGGTCATCGACGAAAAATGCCAGAGGGCTTGGCTTCCTCCTCTTCTTTGCGCAGCGTTGGATTGAAGGTGTTGTAGCCAGCTGCAAAGCCACCACGTCCAGCAATACCAACACCCATCAGCGGCAGCGCGGTGAAATAGCACCGATCAACCGCATCAGCGCCTCGAGCAGAAATTCGGCAGTCGATCAGGTAGATCGACCCGACAACAATTGCGGCCGAGCAAGCGCCGGTCACAACCTGAGCACCGCCGCCGATTGCGGCCAGCACGGAACTGAGCTTCACGGGCAATAGCCGCTGGATACTTCAGTTTTCCTGTTCCGGCAGGATGATGGTGCAAATCCGGTAGCGCATCAATGGCGAGCGAGCACGAGGTTCAGCAGCGGATCCTGCTTGCTTGCGGCAATGGTGCTGCACGGTTGTGGCGCAATAACGTCGGTACCGGCTGGGCGGGTCCGGCCACCCGGGTGACAGCTGGCAACTTGCGTGCCGTGGCCCAGGGACTGCGGCCTGGGGATGTGGTGATCCGCGGCGGCCGACCTCTGCATGCCGGCCTATGCCAGGGCTCGAGCGACCTGATCGGCTATCGCTCAGTCCTGGTGGGCCCTGAGCACGTCGGCCGGCAGCTGGCCGTGTTTGCTGCCGTGGAGGTTAAATCTGCGACAGGGCGAGCAACGGCCGAGCAGCGCCTATTCGTGGAGCATGTGCAGATTGCCGGCGGATGTGCGGGAATTGCCCGCTCGGTTGCGGAAGCACAGGCCATTATGGAAGCGCCATAGTTCCGATACCGTTACGGTTCAAGAATGAAGTTGACAGCTGGAGCGCATCCGGACCTGCCATATCCCTTTTCCAACGGCCCCGAACCGCCATCGCCGCCAGTCAAAGGTCTTCAACGGCCGCTTCCATTGGCTTCAGAACGCCATGAACAAGGTGTCTTGGCCCTCAAGGCATTGGTGAATTTCTGGCTAGGCCGCAGCGGCATGTCGCATGAGCAGCTGGTGTCCATCGCTGCATGGGGCCTGGGCGAGGCAGGGATGCTCGATACCACGCTGATCAGCCGAGTGCGCAACGGCAAACAGACCCGTGGTGCAAGCCTGCGGCATCTGGATGCAATGGCCGCAGCGAATCACGCGATCTGGCTGTGGCAACACCAAGGCGCGGAGGCCGCCAGGGCACTGCTGGGTCCACACAGCGCTTGGGGGGTGCGGGACGAATGGCTGAATGATGCGACTTGGTTGGCACAGCCAGACAACGAAACCGAGCCGCTTGGCTTTGCGGATTTTGCCAGCGTCCTGGCTGGCCATATGGAGCTGCCGTACCTGGGGAGGTCATCGCTCAGCCCCATTGACGCTTCGCGCCTGAACGACGGGCTGGGGCATCTGCTCGAGGGACTGATCGCTGATCGTGGCTGGGGCCCACGTGAGGCGATCCGCCAGCTGGTCGCGGCATACCCGGCGAACGACACGGCACGGCAGCAGCGGCTGCGGGGTGTGATCGTGGGTGACGTGCGGCTGAGCAAGGACGAACTGGAATCGGAGCTCTACGCGCTGGCAGAAATGATCCGTGTGGTGAGAGAGCTCAGCCCAGGGAGCTACGGGCCGGCACAGCTGCAGCATGAGCTGTTGACTGGTCGCCGTTTTCGGTCCTGATCACCAGGCAAAGCAGGCCATGACCATCAAGATGTAGTTCTGTCGGCGTGAACAGCGCGTTCGGTATCGCGTTAAGCATGCGCCAGGCCGCGTCGGCTTCGCTCTGGTCGGCGACGTGGATGCGCATAGGGGACCTCTGCAGCGTGTCAGACCTTTTTAGTACATCCATACCAGAATAACGGCACTACAGCTATTGTTGCCACAGGCTGTGCGGTTTTGCAACCGCAACGCTATGATTTCGCCAGCCACCACACCACCATGGCGTCCTCTCCTCCCGGCTCGGCCCTGGCCCTGTCCGGCAATACAACTCTGAGCCTGCAGGTCAGTTCACCTGACGACCTGCAGCGCTTGGCCAGGCTGTTTTCTGCTTCAGGCCTGTTTGGCCGATCTGGCAATCCCGACGCGCACATGGCCGAGTGCGCCATCAAGATCCTTGCCGGCATGGAAGCCGGCTTTGGACCGTTTGCCAGTGCTGCTGGCGTGTCCGTGATCAACGGCAAGCCGGGCTTTGGCGCCAACCTGCTGGCGCAGGCGATCAAGCGCCACCCGCAGTACGACTACCGAGTGCTGGAAAAGACCGATCAGGTCTGCCGGATCAAGTTCTTGTCCGGGAAGGAGGAGCTCGGCATTGAGACCTTCACGATCCAGATGGCACAGCGGGCCGGCCTGACCAAAGACGGCGGCATGTACTCCAAGTACCCCGAAGCCATGCTGTTTTCCCGGTGCCTGTCTGCCGGCATGCGGACCCACTGCCCGGATGCCCTTGGCGGTGCTCCTGCCTACACCCCCGAGGAGCTGGGTGCCCAGGGCTTGATCGATGAGAACGGCATGGTGACCGTCACCGTGAGCGAAGCGCCCCCCCAACGGCCGGCAATGCTCACCACCACTGAAGAACTGGTAGGTGGCGCTCAGCGTGCTGCCTACAGCAGCGGCCTGACGCCCGAGGGGCTTGAAGCGTTCTGCCGGCAGGTCAGCCAAGGCAAAACTTCCGTGCTGGCCGAGCTGCCTAAACACATGCTGGCGCGGCTGGCAAACAAGGGCGTAACTGCCGAAAGCGTGGCCGCCTTTAACGCTGCTGGCGCTCCGGCCTCTGCACCAGAGCCAGAGCCGGTTGATGTCGTCGCGGATGATCCCTCCGACGACGGCCCCGACGACGACCCTGACGATCTGCCAGCCGCTTGGGCCGCTTAGCGGCTCTGCGCTGTAAGGATCCACAACCGCATAAACAACATGAATGAACTGATTGCACAAGTGCTGCGTGCCAGCCAGCACCGTTTCATTGGCCGCATGGCCCGAGATCCCGAGTTTCGGTCTTTTGATTCGGGCAATTGCGTCTGCAATGGTCGAATCCTGATTAACAAGCCTGGCGCCAAGCGTGATGACGGGCAAGAGCCTGATGGTTTCAAACTAGAGATTTGGGGCGACAAAGCCCAGGCGTTTTTGGATTCTGGCGCCAAGAAAGGTGACCTTGTGGATGTCAGCGGACGGGTTAAGACTGAAACCTGGACAGATAGGAATACTGGCGAAGAACGGCGTGGCCTGACGATTCAGGTCGATCAGTGGGCGATTGCTGGCCAGCCACGTGGCACTGCACCAGCACCCGCGCAGCCATCTGTTGGTTCATCTGCAGCGGCGGCTGCTCCTGCCTGGAACACGGCACCTGCCGACACTATTGACGAAGACGATGTGCCCTTCTGAGCCCCTTGATTGCTGCCCTGTTCGCGAGCAGGCCAAGTCTGTTCGTCTTGATCAGCTGTATTTCGCAGATGGCCGGGATAACCCTGACCATCCCCATCATGGTCTTTACATTGGTCTACACGTTGCGTCCCAACAGACCGAAACCACGCACCTCTCCCCATGAACGAAGCATCCCTGCGCGTTGCATTTGATGAGTGGTGGCGTGAGTCCTACGGCATCCCGCCTGGCCCGCATGCAGTGATGACTCATGTGTCATTCACTCAGCACATCCTCCAGCTGTTGGAGCTGATGCAGGAGGCCCCGGCTGATGCGTGATCACCAGTCTGCCGTACGCCTTGTGCCCGTCAGCAGTTTGCGGCGCCTACATCAGATCCTGGTGCTGATCGTGCTGCTGCAAATCGTCAATCTCATTGTCCAGTTCTTGTAACCCACTTCCCATGAAGTTCACCTGTTCGCAGGCCGAGCTCAGCGCTGCCTTAGCGCTAGTCGGTCGTGCAGTGTCTACCAGGCCAAGCCATCCGGTGCTGGCCAATGTGCTGCTCACGGCCGATGCCGGCACGGGCCGGCTCAGCCTCACCGGGTTTGATCTGAGCCTCGGCATCCAGACCAGCATCCCTGCTGCGGTGGAAAACAGCGGCGCCACCACGCTGCCGGCCAAGTTGTTCAGTGAAATCGTCAGCCGCTTGCCGGCGGTTTCACCCATTACGTTGTCGGTGCTTAAAGAGGCCGAGCAGGCCGAAATCACCAGCCTGTCCGGGAGTTATCAGGTCCGATCCATGCCGGCTGCGGATTTTCCGGATTTGCCTCTGGCACAGGCTGGCGACCCCATTCAGATTGAAGCTGATGCGTTGAGCCGAGGCCTGCGGGCCACCCTGTTTGCCAGCAGCGGCGATGAGGCCAAGCAACTGCTCACCGGCGTGCACCTGGGCCTCGACGACCACGGTCTCGAATGCGCCGCCACCGATGGTCACCGCTTGGCGGTCTTGGAGCTGGAACGCCACGGCGATGCCACCAGCACCGCAATCACGGTGCCGGCCCGCTCCCTACGGGAACTCGAGCGGCTTCTGTCCAGCCACCCTTCCAACGAACCGCTGTCGATGTATGTGGATCGCGGCCAAATCGTGTTCATTTGCGGTGATCAAGTGCTCACCAGCCGCAGCCTGGATGGGACGTATCCGAACTATCGGCAGCTGATCCCGGCGACGTTTAATCGCGCCATCACGCTCGACCGCAAGGGCCTGGTAGCCGCGCTCGAGCGTGTCGCTGTGGTGGCCGACCAGCACAATAACGTGGTGAAGCTCTCTGCAGACTCGGAACGCGGCGAGCTGCGCATCACGGCCGATGCACAGGACGTGGGCAGCGGTTCGGAGGCCTTGTCCGCCGAGATCAGCGGGGAACCGATCCAGATCGCGTTCAACGTTCGCTACCTGGTGGACGGTCTGAAGGCCATGGCGGCCGATGAAGTGGTGCTGCAGGCCAACGCCCCAACAACGCCAGTCGTGCTCAGGGGTGATTGGGGGTTCACGTATCTGGTGATGCCAATGCAGGTGCGGTCATGAGTGGATTGAACCTGTACCGGGTCACCGTGACCCAGGAATGGAGCGCCGAAGCCAAAGCGCTGGTGTGGGCGCCGGATCAGGCAGCCGCCGAAAAGCTGGCGGAAGACGCCGTTGATGATGAGCCGCTGGATCCCGAACCGGTTGGCGGTCCGATCGGTCGCGCCAAACCTGAGCCGCTCGACGACGACGTGCTCAGCCGAATGGATGACACCGACCTCTGGCTGATCCTGCCGGATGGCGAGGTCTGCGAAAACAGCAGGGCCGGCCTTGAGCGGTTCCGGTCGTTCCTCACTCCCGAACGCCTAGAGGCCCTGCGCCTGGCGCGGATCGAAGCCGGCAACGGCCAGCTGGCGCTGCTGGAGCTGGCGTGATGACCCAGTTGATCCACCAAGACACGCACGACTGGAAGCTGGGCCCGCGGTGGCGGGTTGAACGTCAACCGGCAGGCACCACAGATCCTGGATTGGTGCGGTTTCGCAAGGCTGGCCGTACGACCCTGCTGGATCAGATTGCGCGCTGGGACGGTAACGGATGGGATCTCAAACGCTGGGCGCCGCGTCATCCGCAAGTGCCCCACACCCTTCTGGCGATTGTCGAGCATCACATGCGGGAGGTGGTGCGATGAAGGACCTGATTGAAACCGCGTGCCATAACGCCTGCCAAGCGATGCACTCCGAGAGCTGCCGCGCCAACAACGAGCAACGCAGCCCGGAAACCTGCCTGATCCTGGCGGCAGCGCTGGAAGCAATGAGTGCCGAGGGCATCTGGGGGCCGCAGTGGCTCGACTGCCTTGCTCATCTGCGCCGACAGGCATCACCGCGGAGGGCGCAATGATCCACACCCTCCGCATCACGCATGCCCGCGACATCGCCGCCGATCGAGCGATTGTTGACCTGCTGGAGCTGCAGGAACTGGATATGGCTCCAGGAATCCTCACCACCCATGGATTGCGCGATCTCTGGGGCATTACTCAGCCGCAGGTATCACGCCGTCTGGCCGCAATTGACCGGCTGGGCCCATGGCAGCTGCGTTGCGGTCACGGCCGCTATTCCACCTACTGGTTGGCGCCACGCCTGAATCCTGCACGACCCATACCAGACCCTGGCCCATCGCCGCGTGAACGGTGGGAGGCCCTGCGTCGTCAGTGGCTGGAGGTGGCGGCATGACGGGCCCAATCCCCAACCGCGACCACCAGCACGGCGGCATGACTGCTGTTGGCTGGGTGGCTCAAGGCATCAAGCGCGCCATGCGCGATGGCCAGAACTGGAACCAACTCTCCCCAGGCCACCAAGAAGCTCTTGACATGGTGGCTCACAAAATTGCTCGCATCCTGTCCGGCGCTGATCCGCATGACCTGCAGCACTGGGAAGACTTGGCAGGTTACCCAACTGCAGTAATGCGGCAGGCTTCACAGCAATGAAACGTGCCAGTCGATTTTCGTGCCCTAAATGCCGTAGCTCCACAACAACTATCTGTCGCGTCACAACCTCCAAAACAGATGGCTTCATTATTCGGCATCGTCGTTGCATTGAATGCAGCCACAGCTGGTACACCGGCCAAGATCCTGAATACTTGATTTCTAGAGAACGCATTGGCTGGGACGAACGCACTCCATTCCTCAAATGAGCAATTACGAATCTGTTGATCACTTTCTTCAAAAAGCTGCTCGCATTCCGCTTCTGACAACAGAAGAAGAAATACACTTGGCACGGTCTGTTCAGCGAATGATCGCTTTACAGCAAGCCAATCCCACAGGTCCCTACACCAAGACTGAGGAAGCCCATATTCGCCGTGGCGTCAGGGCCAAGGATCGGTTCATCAATGCCAATATCCGGCTTGTGGCTAATGTTGCTGGTAAATACTTCCGTTCGCTGCAAGGCTCTTTGGATCTGCCGCAAGAGGATATGATCCAGGAAGGCATGTTTGGCTTGGTCCGCGCAGTTGAAAAGTTTGACCCAGAACGCGGCTACAAGTTCAGCACTTATGCCTACTGGTGGATTCGTCAGTCCATCATGCGTGGCATGCAAGTTAATGGCCGGCTTGTGCGACTGCCAACGCACATTCACGAAAAGATGTACACCTTGCGCCATCGTCAGCACAGCTTGGCGCAAAAGCTTGACCGACAGCCGACCATTACCGAATTGGCTGATGACATTGGATTACCGCTTGAGACGCTTGAGCTTGTTTTGACGCTTAGCATCAGGCCATGCTCGCTTAATGCAACTGCAGGCACCAATGAGGGCTCCCTGATGGATGTAATCGTTGATGAAGTTAGCAGTGCTGACCAGCTGGAAGCTCTCAGCGATCACCTGGACATTGAGCGAGTGAAGGATGCAATGCTCCTGCTGCCGAAACGGGAGCGGCAGATCTTAGAGCTGCGTTATGGACTGACCGGCGCACCGCCCGCCACTTTGCATTCAATTGGCGCGCGTCTTGGCATTACGCGCGAACGCACCCGCCAGGTGTGTGCGATTGCTCTGCGAAGAATAGAAAGCATCTTGCAAGACGATCCCCAATTCAAGATGCCGCAGGAATTGGCTGCCGTTGCTTAATCGGTGGTTGGGGTTGCCGAAGCAACCCCGCCACCACACGCGAGACACGAGGCCGCGGTGTCGGCAACCGAGACACCACTCTCGATTGCTCCAGCAAGCCTACCCACCTGACGTGAAGAAAGCCCCCGCTGCCGGAGCAGCGAGGGCGGTACCCACCGGCCCAGCCTGCCGGCCGACCACAAGCCGCTAGCTGGGTAGTGCAAAACCGCAACCGCAACGCTATGATTTCGCCAGCCACCACACCACGGCTATGGCCACCCCAGTACCAATCGAAGAGCGAGGCCCGGATCCCCGGGACTGTGACCCCAGGGGCCGCTGCTGGTGGGGTTCGCCCACTGTCGGCGACCCCGAAACAGATGAGCGCTACCCCGCCAGCTGGACGTTGAGCGAGGAGCCTTTCCCAACCGACACCCATTGGCTGCCAGCCGATGCGATTCCGCTCCTTCACCCTCTTTGCGACGACCGCGAGCAGCCTGAGGGCTGGTCCGATCACCCAAGCCTTACCGCCGCCGAACGCAATCCTTCGCTGTGCCGCCAATGACCGTTTCTTTGTTTGACCTGACGGGCGAAGCCCTCCAGATTCAAAATCGAATCAACCAGGCGGCAGAACTGCTGTTTAGCGACGACCCAGCCGAGGTGGCCGCCTCCACGGCGCAGCTGGAATCGCTGATTGATGCGGAAACCGACAATCGCAAGGCGGTTGAGGCCAAGGCTGATGCCTGGTGCTGGGTGATCGATCACCTTCGCGCTCAGGCTGCTGCTCGAGCCGAACACGCTCGCCGCCTTTCTGAACTAGCCAAGGCTGCAGAACAGCAAGCCGAGGTGCTGCAAGACCGCCTGATTGGTGCGTTGCAGCGGGTGGACCCCGAAGCCACCAATTGGAAGCTGCCCGATCACACGCTCACCAGCCGCAAAACCACCAGCGTGGAGCTCGACCCCGACGTGCAACCGGCCGATCTGCCGGAACAGTTCCGCCGGGTCAAGACCACATACAGCGCAGACAAGGCCGCCATCAAGGCTGCTCTTGCTCTTGGCGCCACGGTTGACGGCGCCGTCCTGGTTGAGCGCCGCAGCTGGAAGATTGGCTGACAACCCACGGACCGCATCCACAATCGCACTGTCGCCATGACCAAGGCTCTTGAATGCGAAGGCGCGCTGTCGGACCTGGTGCTCCAGGCCGCACGGGCGGCAATCCCTTCCAACGCCGAGCGACTCATCACCCTGCCTGAGTGCGGTCGGCTGAATCAGCCCCTGCTGCCCCTGCTGGTTGCACTGCTGGATGCCGCCAAGACGGTGGCCGCCGCAGTAGCCGATAACGCCTGGGATGACTGCCAGCCCATCGATAAGCAGCTGGCTGTGGAGCTTTCCCAGCAAGCCACATCAGTCGCCCGTGACATCACCAACGCAACGGAGTGCCCTGATTCATCGGGATGGTCACTGCCTTCCATGACCGGCAGTGATCTGCTCTGACGATGCCTCCCGTTTTTCTTGTTACTTACACTTCATTGATTCAAGACAATGCAATCCAACACGAGGCCGAATGGGTATGCCCCAATGGATACACGGAAGATCAAGCGCAGCAATTCTTTCAGCGTAGCTTCCCCTCAGCTGCCATCCTTTTCCTGCGGCAATGTCAATGCTTCTAGGGATTTTGTTGTGAGCCGTCTTGCCAGATTTACGGAGCACCGGCAGCGGACACTACAACAGAGATACCTTGCGGCTTCTGCCCAGGCCTATGCCCGTCGCCGACGCATAACCAGCACGCTGCTAAGTGCATTTGTGATTGCAACGTGCATTGTGGCTGGGTACACACTTCAGCAAGAGCAGCGAATTCAACAGGTTGAGCGTTGGCAATGACTCGCCATCTGATGCAAATACCTGATGCTGCCGCTGCACTGGGTGTTAGCGAGCGACACATCAAACGCCTTATTGAGGAGGCCACCAGATGCCGGAAGTCACGTTGGCGGTTTGGCCGTGAATTGGTGGACCTGGCGCCGCTGGGCAGTCAGCGCCGGATGGTGCGGGTGAACATCAACGCGGTGGTGCCTGGGCTGGAGTTGCAAGGTGTAAGCCATGGCTGAGCCTTACTGGGCCACGCCCGAGCAGTGGGCCCTGCTTGAAGACACCGCCACCAGCTGCATGTCCGCCTGCATCCTTGAACTCCGCGCCAGGGTCGAAGCACTGGAGGCCAACTCCAAGCCAACTCCTAATCCAAGCCAAATTAGGAGTTCAGCCCCCGCCAGCTCGCTGGTGGAGCGGGTGGCCATTGCCTGCGCAAAGCCATGCAACGAGACCTGGGACGACCAAGCCCGCGCCGCGATCCGCGAGGTGACGGCCGCATTAATCGAATGGGATGACTCCGACCAGCTGATCCGTACTGCTTCGGATGTCGCCAACTGGCTCGAGCAGGAGGCCGAGCGATGACCCACCCCATCACCCCACCGCCGATGCTGGTGCATCAGTGGTCAACTGCTAGCCCTGTTCAAAGCAACGACGAAAACTGGGCATACGAGCTGTTCATCGCCCACTGCGCCGCCCAATGGGGAGCGGACCAGGAGCTGGAGGCGTGCTGTGAATATTTGGTGCGCTGTGCCCAATGGGAGCCTGAGGATGTCGCGGAACTCCGCGCCGCCCGCCGCCTATTACCCAAGCCGCCGAGCTTGAAGCAGCAAGGTCTTGACGCGCTGAGAGCACTGCCTTGCCAGTCAGGTGCGCTTGAAGCCCAGTCAAGAAATACCATCCGCCGCGCCCTGGAGGCTTTGCCCGATGACTGACCCCACCGACTGGCGAGCGCTGTGCGCCGAGCTGTCCGATGCGATGAACGAGCTATCGCCGTATCTAGAGGCTCAGTCTCCCGTTCCTGTGGTTACAAAAGCGATCAAGGTGTGGGGCAAAGCCCGCACCGCCCTAGCCCAGCCCGAGCCGCAGGGGCCGGGTAGTTATGCGCCCTTCATCGTCAAGCACTACAGCTCGGACGACCGCCCCTCGATTAAGGGCAACGGTTTCGATGGGCTCGAAGTCGGAGAAGACCGACAGGAAGCGGAAGAGTTTATCAACTGGATCAACGCTCGTCTTTTCCCTGGCACTATCCGCCCCGCCATCGAGCCGGTGCCCGTCGCTGAGCGCCTGCCGGGGCCGGAGGATTGCGATGGTGAAGGCAAGTGCTACGCCTGGGACGGCTACTGGTGGCTGGTCAGGAGCACCGTCCTTGAAGAGGACGACACTGGCGCCGGTGAGGGCTACACCCACTGGCTTCCTGCGAACGCGCTGCCGGTGCCGCAGCAGGGGGCTGAGTGATGGCTGAGCTATCGAAAGAGGCGCAGGCCGTGCTGGACGCTCTCTACATGGAAGAGCTAAATGGACCGCAGCAGATGATGGCCCGCGCTCACGCCGCCGCTGCCTTGCGAGCTGCAGCTGAGCAGTTGCATCACGACCCAGGACAAAGCCATCAAGTCGGCGGAATCATTACGTCTCGGCTGCAACTCCTCGCCATCGCCGAAGAATTGGAGAACACCAATGACTGACCTATCACCACAGGCGCAGGCGGTGCTGGACGCTGCCAATGGGGCCAGCTCTCACGGCCCAGATGATTGCCTCAACGAATGTCGCTGGATTGCCGCCGCCGCCCTCCGCGCTGCTGCGGATCAGGTGGTGCCGCATGAGTATTTGACCGGAGTGGACGCCGCAGTAGAAGCTCGGCAACTGACGCGCCTTCGTCTCCTCGCCATCGCCGCCGAATTGGAGAACACCAATGTCTAACGTCAAATTAATCTGGGCTACACCTGATGCTGAAGCATTGATTA
>CALJTZ010000391.1 GCA_937975655.1 uncultured Synechococcus sp.
GAGCACATCTCGAATCATTGCTCAAGTATTGCCTAGGTGCTGAGTTTCAATCCACAAGTAAACATGGGGCTACCCCTACAAATGCTTGAGAGATTGTGACAGTGCATCGGTCATAGCTGGAGAGAATTATCCCCTTAAGCTACATCTCAGTTAGGGAAGCTTCAGCCTTGTAAATCTCAAGGCGCTTGCGGTAGTTCGCTGCGTTGTTGCGCACGCCTTCTTGCTCTTCTGGAGTGAGTTCGCGGCGCACCTTCGCAGGAACACCGGCCACGAGTGAGCCGGGTGGAACAATCATTCCTTCCAGCACCAAAGCGCCGGCGGCAACGAGAGAACCCTTGCCAATCACGGCGCCATTCATCACGGTGGCATGCATGCCGATGAGGCAGTCATCTTCCACGGTGCAGCCGTGGATCACGGCGTTGTGTCCGACGGAGACGTTCTTGCCCAAGGTGAGGGGGTAGCCGGTGTCGACGTGGCCGCTGACGTTGTCTTGGATGTTGGAGCCTTCACCGATCACGATCGGTTCATAGTCTCCACGCAGGACTGCGTTGAACCAGATGCCCACATTGGCGTGCAGGGTGACATCGCCGGCCAGGCGTGCGCCTGGTGCGATGTAGCACGAATCATCCACAGCAGGTGTGCCATAGGTGGGTACCGAAATGATCTGGGCTGAATCCTGAGAAGTCATGCTCTCAGCCTAGAACGCTATCGCCTAGGTGCAGGAGGAAGTTTGGGCCCAATTTCCGGTGCGCGGCGAGCATAGGCCTTTTCAGCATTCGTTGCTTGCCACTTCCGCAGAGCTCGCCACCAGGCTGCACTCTTGTGCTTCCATGCCTTGCGGAGCTCTTTGTTCCAGAGTTCCAGCACCGCAGCATCATTGAATGACTGCACGGAGTCAATAGCCGCTTTGCGCATGGCAAGGACCTTCTCGGCAGGCAGCGACTGTAGACGCACAATGGCTGCTGCCATGGCATCTGTGTCTCCGTCGGGGATGAGGAAACCATTGACCCCGTCCACAATGATGTCGCTGGGGCCATACGGGATATCAAAGGAAATAGGAATACAGCCAGCTGCCATGCCCTCCAGCAGAACCAGAGGAGTTCCTTCAGTCTCTGAGGTAATCAGAATGAAGCTGGCTGTCTTGGTCTCGCCCAAAGCGGTGGT
>CALJTZ010000392.1 GCA_937975655.1 uncultured Synechococcus sp.
CATTGCCGAGCGCTGGAAGGGCATTGGCATTCGCATCGAGGACGACGTGGCCGTGACCGACCACGGCCACGAGACCCTCACGGCCGCGGCCTTGAAGGCGCCGGTGGCGCTCGAACGCTGAGGCTCAGCCCTCGCCCAGGGCTTGCTCCAAGGCCTCCAGCACCTGGCCGGTGGCAGGGATCACCGCGTCGGCACCGGCCTGGCGCAGCTGCTGCTCGTAGTGCCGGCGCGCCTCGTCCCGGCCTGGGGCCTGCAGGTGAGGAGGCGCCACGGCCAGGCTCAGGAAGCGCTGTTCGGGCTGCTGCTCGCGGGCGCGCTGCACGGTGAGCACATCGGCCACGGTGTCGCCCAGGTAGGCCACCGGTGCTGCGCCCCGACCCAGGCCGCCGGCGAGCTCCGCCGCCAGGCGCAGCAATCCGGTGGGATCGGGTTTGTCGGGGGCATCCCCCATGGCGATCAGCGGTGGATCGGCCAGGCCCAGCCGGGCTTCCAGCACGAACCGCGCCGAGGGCGGTTCGGCGCCGCTCACGAAGCCCCAGACCACCCCGGCACCTGTGAGGGCCTCAAAGAAGGAGCGCTCCACCAACAGGGGCTCACGGCCGATGAACCCCTGCCAGTTGGCGGGATCGCCCTCGGGGTCGCCGCCGAAATAGAAGCTGTTGAACACTTCCACCAGGGCTTCGAAGGGCGGCAATGGGCTCTGGCCTGCCCGGCGCAGCAGTTCCAGGGAGGCCTCCCAGTCGTTGTTCCAGCAGCCCTCTGCCTTGAGACGGTCGATCGCGCCCGGATCAGGCCGGTCGGCGCCGTAGTGATGCACCGTTTCCACGATGGCGCGGCGGTAGCTGCCGCCCACATCCCTGATCACGCCATCGATGTCGAACAGCAGGATGGCTCTGGGCTGGGCGCAGGGCTTCATGGCCTCGCCGCCCGTCTCCGTGTAGGTGCTGATGGCCACGGCGATGAAGCTGGCAGTAGAGTCCGGACGTGCCGCCTATGTCGCCGGACGAATGCCACGCAAGTTTTATAGTGCCGACCCGAGCTCGCCAACTACGGGCCTGATTGGCCGCAATTAATTGCTGGTATCGATGCACCGTTATGCGTGCCTAGTGCTGTGCGGTTGGTCGATCGCAGTAGCGGCTCAGGAAGCGCCGCAAGCGCAGCGACCTCATGCGTATGCATTTGATAATCCGGAACTGGTGAGCACACAGCGGGTATTTGGCGTAGGTAACGCGACAACGTTGCTGGGTCAGGCTTGCACTGATTTTCCGGAAGCGGTTGCAAGCTATGCAGACTGGTTGCAGCGTAATCAGGCAACGTTGACCGCGATGACAGATACGTT
>CALJTZ010000393.1 GCA_937975655.1 uncultured Synechococcus sp.
TTCATCTGTGGTTTCCACAAACAGCGGCTCCACCTTGCCGAGCACGCGAATGGCACGCGTCAAGGCGCGACCGTCGGCCGCCACAATGGGCGCCTCGCCCGCCGGATAGACGTCGGCCAGCACCAGTTCATCCAGGGCCTTGCGCTCGCTGGCGTTGAGCTGCCAGCTGCGGGCTGCGGCGGCCGCCTCCACCTGTTCGGGGCTGCGCAGGCCGGGAATCGGCATGGCGCCATGGGCGCGGCACCAATTCAGGGCCACGGCTGCCCGCCCGCCGGGGCGGTTGCCGCCAATGCTGTCCATCAGCTGCACCAGTGGGGTGAGGCGCGGCCCCAGTCGCCGGAACAGGGCCCCGCGGGGCCCCCTGGGCAGGGTTGTTGCCGCGCTGACAGCGCCACGACCCAGCAGGCCCAGGGCTAAGGGGCTGTAGGCAATCAGCTGGATTCCCAGCTCGCGGCACACCTCCGCCACTCCGCTGGGGCCGATGGCCTCGGGGGCCAGCAGGGAGAGTTGCACTTGCAGGCTGGTGATGGGTACGCCCCGCACCTGCAGCTCCATGGCCACCTGGCGTAGCCGTTGGGGCCCCATGTTGGAGACCCCCAGGCTCTCCACAGCCCCCTGTTCCACCAGGTCGGCGAGGCCCTGCAGCAGGGGCCCTTCCTGCCAGGGCGCGTAGCGGGCTGTGCTCCAGTGCAGCTGCACCCGTTTGAGTTGCCCCTGCAGCCGCGCTTGGGAGGCGGCAAAGGCCCTGGCGTAGCCGCTCCGGCCCAGCCGCCATGGGAAGGGGGCGAGCTTGGTGGCGATGCAGAGCTGGTGCCGCTGCTCGGAGCTGGCGGCCGCGGCGAACCGCCCCAGCAGCAGTTCGCTACGGCCGTTGAGGCGGCCCGTGCCGTAGGAGTCGGCCGTATCGAAGAACTGGAAGCCGAGCGCCAGGCAGCGCTCGAAGGTTTCCGCCAGAGCCGTGTCGTCGCGCTCGGGGTCGTAGCCCCATAGGAATTGATTGCCCCAGGCCCAGGTGCCAACCCCGATCCCCGGCGTGGGGGGCTTGTCGGTTGCCATGATCAATGTCCACGGGGCTGCAACTGCAGTGAAGTCTCTGCCCACACCGGTGTCCACGGGCCCTGAGCAGGAGCCCCTTGCTGCAGAGCCAGCCTCCCCTCAGTCGGTGGAACCGGTGCTGTGCAATCATTGCGGCCGCACGGCCACCAATGGCCTGGTGTGTGTGGGAATCTGTGTGGCCGATTCGGGCTATTGAGCCCAGCCGCCGCAGAATGGCTCTGCCCTGATCGCCTGCCGATGTTGTCCTTCCCGGGTCGTCATCTGGTGAGGCCAGCGGGCCTGGTTCTGGCCAGCTCGCTGCTGGGCGCGCTGCTGCTCCCCCCCCAGGCCCTGGGCCGCGCCGGGCAGGAGGGCTTTGGTCGTTGGGAGCTGCGCAGCGACCACTGCAACCGCAGTCTGGCGGAGTCGTTGGCAACCTCGCCCTGCCAGGTGGTGCAACTGGATCAGCGCCAGGAGGGGCTGCTGAATGTGAATTTCATCGCCCGGGGCGCCGAAAAGGGCTCCATGAATCAGCTCACCTTTGTGGGTGAGCTCAAGCCCGGCAGCCTGGCGATGCGCTGCTCGCAGGCGCGCTGCACGCCCCAGGGAACCATGCAGGCCCAGCTCAGCAGCGTCAGTGAAACCCGTTTTGATGGCCGCGGCATTGCCCAGGGGCTTCCCAGCGCCTGGCCGGTGAATGGCACCTGTCTGGTGGAGCAAGGTCAGGTCCGTTGTCAGGCCAAGGCCCTCAGTGGAGAGGCCTGGACGGCTGAAGCAACAACCCCCTGAGTGCCGCACTTGGATGTTGATTTGGGGCATGGGATGACGCGGAGGCCCAGGCTGTTTCCAGCTGGTCACGCGTAGCGATTTCAGAGTGCGTGGCGGCACGATGAGGGCATTGCATCAGTAGGAATGCCTAGCGTTAGCTCAAATCGCCCAAAAGACTCAGTGCCGCCATCCGGGAAAGTGGAAGAAAAGATAAGAGAGTGTGTCATGCTGGCGAAGTCCCGATGGGAAAGGGGGGTCTGTTATGGCTGCCTCTCAAGCAGACGTTGAGCCGCGAGGCCGAGTTCTTTTTCGCACCTCGCGAAGAGTGTTCGTCACCTTGTCCTATGTGGCCTATTCACGGTTGTTGAAACGCAGTGATCAGGAGGGGAGATCGCTCAGTAATCTCTCTGCCTTTCTGCTGGAATCAGCGCTTGGGGTCGAGGAGGGGCATTCCCTTCACTAGTTCTTGTTCAACGGGCTGTCGGTGCTTGGAGCGCTGGCGGCTAGCGGCGAGGGTCGCCTTGCTGGCAACGCTGTTGTAACGCGATCTTCGTTGCTCAGATGGCAACCGTAGAGTGGAATGAGCGTGTCTCCCGGCATTGGTTGATCTGGATGCCCTGGCTGCGCTCGATGCGCTTCAGTGGTTGAGAACCGGAGAGGAGGCCTCCAAGCGCTTTGCCATCAGTGCGGCTTCTGTGAGCAGGCAATCCAGGAAATGCCTAGATCTCTTTGATCTTGAGTTGCAGCGTGTTGATGGAGAGTGGCATACTTTGGGGGACAGCTCAATCCTCCTGCTTGAGCGAAGGGTGCATCAAACTGCCCGTTGGATGGGGCGGCGGCCACTGAGGCTGGAGGCTACGTATTGGTCGGGCCCTTTGCTGTGTTCGCCGGTTCCAGAGGGTTGGATTCTGGGTTTGTCGAATATTGTTGGTGTGCCGAGAAACTTTCAGCTTGTTCGCGAGCGGATTGTGGATGTCTGTTTGGCTGCGCTGCCTGATTGTCCCTCTGAGGATGATCCGGAGTTGACGTCGCTGGTTCTGTCGTCGATGCCGGTTTTCTTCGTGGTGGGTGTAGGCCACCCACTGGTGGGTAGGCGTAATCTTTCCTATTCTGATATTGCTGAGTACCCCACGCTTGGCTTGCCCAGTGGTGCCTATCCGCTGGTGGAGAAATCGTTGAAGTCGATTGGCCTTTGGAACGACTTTGTTCGCATGTCTCGCTACCGGCGTGAGGCGTGGGAAGGGAAAACGGAGGCTGAGCTCACGGTTGGCTACGGAACGGCGCTGAGCATGGAGGTGAGTGGTTCTGGCTTGGTGCCACTCCCTTTGCACTTGCCCTTCGATTCCGGTGAAGTGATGGTGGTTCGAAGAGAGTTCTGCTTCCATCCCAGGCTGCTGGCCCTGCGTGCCGTGATCGACGCCCGTCTGCGGCTGTTCGCACAACGGTTTCCGGAGATTCGCCTCGCGCCTCCTGGTCCCGGGCATGGCTGATGAGGCACTGCTATGCAGGGTCTGCAGGATTGCGCATGAATCGTTGGACTCCTTGTGAGTCTGATGCATTGATGCGATAGTGCGGTCGTGCCGCCAGGGGGGCTTGGTTGATATTGAATCCCTTGCTGCCCTCGATGGGTTGCTCTGGTTGCGAACCGGGCACGCGGTGGCACATGCCTTTAACTTCAGTCAGTCGTTTGTGAGTCGAAGCGCGAGGCGGTGCGCCGATGTCTTCGGGGTTGAGCTCAAAAAAGCCGAATCCGAGTGGTGCTTAGACGGTGATCTGATGTTGCTCAATCTTGAGCGCAAGGTTCATCAGCACGTCAGGTGGCAGAAGGGCCTTCCGTTGCGGCTGGAAGCGCAGCATTGGTCGGGGCCCTTGCTTTGTGCGCCGTCTCCTTCTGGCTGGATCACAGGCAACCTGAATTTTTTGGAGTATCACAGGCCGTTGCATTTGCTGGCCCTGGGTGTGATCGATGCCTGGGTTGCTTCCTACCCAGATGTGCCCTTTGGCGATGATTCGGACATCGTTGCGATCCCCCTGAGTCGGATGCCGATGCGCTTGGTTGTGAACCAAGGGCATCCTCTGCTGGCCCTTGGGCGCCACCTCACCTTCGCTGATGTGGCTCAGTACCCCTGCCTGCCCCTGCCCGATGGCGCCTTCCCGCAGTTCCAGGCGGCCTTGCAGCACTGTGGGCTCTGGCAGGGCTCAGGCCTCGCGCCGATGTCTGGTCGCAGGGGCGGACAGGAGCAAGGTTGTGTAGAGGATCTGCTGGTTGGCTTCTCAACGCCCCTGGCCCTGCCCCTCTATGGAGAGGCCGTTGTGGAGCTCCCTTTGGAGCTTCCCATGGTTGTTGGAGATGCTCTGTTGATCCGCAGGGAATTCAGTGATTCCCCCCAAACCCATGACCTTGCCGCCCAGCTGCGTCAGCGTCTTCGCAAGCTGGCTTTGACAACCCCGGATGTCGTTGTGCTGGAGCATTCGGTTTGCAGCAGCTTTGAAGCTGCTGCAGGCTTGAACGCCTGGGATGGCCGTGGTGTTGGTGTTTCCGGAGCAGCCAATATCCCCTGACATCATCGGGAAAGCTGCGGCGGACCAGCCGATGGTATCGGCTTAGCGCTTGCTGCCTTCCACGTCGGTGTCGGAACCGTTCTGATGCCCGTTCATGTGCTTCTCGCAGGCCGTGGCGGTGAGGGTGCCAGCGATGGTCACGGTGGCCAGGGCCAGAAGCAGGAGGCGTCTCATGGGAGTGAGCTCATTGCCTGAAGGGTATGCAGGCTTCCGCGGTTCTGCCACGGGTACGCGCAGGCGCTCACCAAGTGGCCTGGTGGGTCGGCGCACTGCACACGCCATCAGGCCCCGTTGGGGCTCAATCGAAAAGAGGCGGCACCCAGATTCGAACTGGGGGTAAAGGATTTGCAATCCTCTGCCTTACCACTTGGCCATGCCGCCGTTCAGGAGCAAACTCCCTGGCACGGATCGTATCAGCCACAAGATGCCCGGCCGTCTGCTGGTTCTGAGCAACGGCCACGGGGAAGACCTGATCGCCCTGCGGGTGTTGCTGGCCCTGCACCAGCGGTGCCCGCAGCTGGAGCTGGCGGTGTTGCCCCTGGTGGGGGAGGGCTCGGCGTTCGCAGCGGCGGAGCAGGCCGGGGCGCTGCGCCGCATCGGACCTAGGCGTGAGCTGCCGAGCGGTGGCTTCAGCAATCAGAGCCTGACGGGCTTGCTGCGGGATCTGGCGGCCGGTGTGGTGGGGCTGAGCTGGCGCCAGTGGCGGCTTGTGCGGCGCTGGGGGCAGCGTGGCGATCCCGTGCTGGCGGTGGGCGATCTCCTGCCCCTGCTGCTGGCCTGGGGCAGCGGCGCTCCTTATGGCTTCATTGGCACCCCCAAGAGCGATTACACCTGGCGGAGTGGTCCTGGCTCGGCGGGGCTGGCCGCTCTGTACCACCGCCTCAAGGGCAGCGAATGGGACCCCTGGGAATGGGCCTTGATGGGGCGAGCCCGTTGCCGGCTGGTGGCCCTGCGCGATGGCCTCACGGCCAGGGGGTTGCAGCGCCATGGCGTGAGGGCCCTGGCTCCGGGCAATCCGATGATGGATGGCCTGGAGGCCCTCCCCCTGCCAGCGGCCTTGGCGAACCACCGTCGGCTGGTGTTGCTGGGCGGCAGCCGGATGCCCGAGGCCCTTGGCAATCTCGAGCGCCTGCTGCTGGCCCTCGATCCCTGGGCGCTCCAGCCGCCAGGGGAGCCTCAGGCCTCTGGGTTGCTGGTGCTGGCTCCCACCGGTTCACGGCCCAGCCCTGAGGAATGGCAGCCGCTGTTGCGGCGCCTCGGCTACGAGCCGGCCCCCATCTCGGATGGCACAGGGGCGCAGGCGGCCTGGAGCCGGGGGGCTGTGCTGCTGCTAATCGGCAGTGGTGGGTTTGGCCGTTGGGCCAGCTGGGGCGAGGTGGGAGTGGCCGCAGCCGGCACGGCCACCGAGCAGTTGGTGGGGCTTGGCGTGCCCTGTCTGTCGCTGCCGGGGCCTGGGCCCCAGTTCAAAGTGGGCTTTGCCCAGCGGCAGAGCCGTCTGCTGGGTGGGGCTGTGGGGGTTTGCCGCAGTGGTGCAGAGCTGGCAGACCGGCTGGAGCTGCTGTTGCGGGAGCCTCCCCTGCGCGGTGCCTTGGGCAGGATCGGCCGCCGGCGCATGGGCCCGGCGGGTGGCAGTGCTGCCCTGGCGGCGCTGGTGCAGCAGCGGCTGGTGGAGGCCGCCAACGCCGCGGGATGATGGGGGGTGAGCCCATGCCCGCACCCGTTCGATGCCCGCACCCCAGGACAAGGACTTCGTGACGGCCTGCGGGCGGCTGGCCAGCCAGCTGAGCATCAGCATCGCCTCGGCCCGCCGCAAGGTGGATCTGGTGGCCGCGAGGGAAGGGGTGCGCGACGCCGATGGCCGCCTGTTGATTGCCCAGCGGTTGCTGCTGGAATCCCAGGGGGTGAGCGCCGAATCCCGC
>CALJTZ010000394.1 GCA_937975655.1 uncultured Synechococcus sp.
CCGCCCAGATCCACTGCAGCGCAACTGGTCTGGCCTTATTCAGGAGGCCCTAGATCCAGCCCATCCACAGGCCGGTGAGCACCTGAATGGCCAGGGCCGCGAGCCCCAGCGGCTCAAAGACCTCCTCGAAGGCGCGGACCTGGGCCGCGCTCTGTGCTCGCAAGGCCCTGGGGAGCACCCCCAGATCCAGCACCAGGTGCCCGCCGGTCCACATCGTGGCGGCCAGAGCATGAACAATCACCAGTAGCTGAAAAACAGACACGGCAGCTCTTTTGCAGGTGGCTCCACGATGGGTGCAATGTGCCGGGACTGACCATGAAGGTGATAGTTGATCTATGTGTGGTGCCGATTGGTGTGGGCGTGCACCTGGCCCCCTACATCGCCGCCTGCGAGAAGGTGCTCACAGAAGCCGGCCTCAAGATCCAACTGCACCCCAACGGCACGGCGATCGAGGGGGAGTGGGAGCCGGTGTTCGCTGCCATCGAGGCCTGCCACCAGGCGGTGCACGCCATGGGCTGTCCTCGGGTTTACACCACCGTCAAGATCAACACGCGCACCGACAAGGAGCAGACCCTGGAGGACAAGGTGGCCAGCGTGCAGGCCCTGCTCTGATGCCAGGCCAGCGCGACCAGGCCAGCGAGATTCTCGAGTTCTGGCTTGTCGAAACCAGGCCGCGCCTTTGGTTCGCCAAGGACCTGTCCTTTGACGACCTAGTACAGCAACGCTTTCTCAGCCTCACCCGACGAGCGATTGCCGGCGAGCTCGACGCCTGGGATGCAGATCCCACCGGGGCACTGGCACTAGTGCTGCTGCTGGATCAGTTCCCGCGGCAATTCTGGCTGATGCCGCTGATGCACTCAGAAGACCCGGCGGTGCAGGAGGCGGCGCTGCCGCTGTTTGAGAGGTTCAGCGATTCCCGCACTGTTGATGTCGCCAGCAGACACCGGGATGTGATCGCCCGCTTCTAGCGTTTCCGCATCGCAATGTTGTATTGGGCCGGGTGTCGAGCGCGGCGGAGCTGGCCGTCCTGCAGACGCCGGGCTCACGCTTCTGATCGGTACCGCAGGGTTAGACGCGCAAAGGCAACAGCCCACATCGCAAGAACGAGCACCATCGGGAGCAGCGCGAACTGCATGCTGCGGTGGCCATCCGATCTCAGGGTGGTCCAGCACTAGGTTGATGGCTTCCGCCGCATCGGGAACAGCGCTTGACGATGTTGGTCAAGGCTGCCGGTTCTGGCCCAGACCCGAGCTGTTGGCCACCTTGATGCTGGTGATGCCGGCTGTCAGCTTCTGACCTTGAAGGATCTGCGGATCTGATCGAACCAGTTCCCAGGCAGGTCACCAGGCCGTAGCTGAACGCTCGCCATTGAGCGGGCCAGGGGTAATCCACCCAGCCTTAGCACCGTCACCAAATGCAGGGTCACCGCGAGCGCGATCAGCATCCAGGCAAGCAGATGGACGCTGTAAACGAGATGATGCAACTGGCCGTCGCGTAGCCAGTCCTCCTGCATCAACTTTCCGCTGCCCACCGCCATGACCAGGGCCAGCAGGGCGAGCGCGTTGGCGGGCCGCCTCAGCCGGAGTCGGCCGACGGTGAGGGTATAGAGAGAGAACAGAAGGGCGAGCGGCCAGATCAGAACCCCCACCGTGCCGTGGATGTCGATCCACTCACCAGGAAGGGAGAAGGGCAGCCGGCCAAAGCGTCCGTCATACGAGGAGTACACCAGCAGCCCGCTCAGCCAGGCCAGCGGTACCAGCAGAGCAGTGGAGCCATGAAGCAGGCGCAACAGGGAGGGTTGGTAAGGACGGGGCATGGCGCGAGAGGTGAATCAGGACTCGGCTGGAGTTGGGTCTCGAGGGCAGGGCTTCCCGGGCATCAGCCCTGCTCCCAGCGGAAGCCCTGGTCTTCCCAGGCTTTCGGATCCTCGATCGGCTCGAGGTGAGTGAACACATGCGTGCGGGTCAAGGTGGCCGCCACCTTGTGCTCCAACTGATCGCAGAGGTCGTGGCCTGCCTGCACGCTCCAATGACCAGGCACGAGCACGTGGAACGACACGAAGCGACGGGAACCAGCCACGCGGGTGCGCAGCGCATGGAATTGGATCTCGTCTGTTTCACAGCTGGCCAGCAGATCTTCGAGAACCTGTTGCTCGGGATCGGACAGGGAGCGATCCAGCAGGCCGGAGGCGGTTTCGTGAAACAGCTTCCAGCCAGTGACGACGATGTTCAGCGCCACGGCGATCGCAATCAGGGGGTCGAGAATCGTCAGGCCGGTGAGCTTCACCAGGCCGATGCCCAGAACCACACCGATGGAGGTCCAGACGTCGGTGAGCAGATGGTGGGCATCGGCGCGCAGGGTGATCGAATCAAAGCGCCGCGAGGCTTTCAACAGCACCCAGGCCACTAGGGAGACTCTGGAAAACCAGTGCCTTTCGCGGGACAATGGTCCTGTGATCGCAGGCCAGGACAGGGTTGATGGGCGGCAAGCAGCTTGGCTTCTCGGATTACGAGCTCACCACCGCCAAGAAGCAGACCAAGCGAGAGAAGTTCCTGAGTGAGATGGAGGCAGTGGTGCCCTGGCCGGCGCTGATCGCCTTGATCGAGCTCCACTATCCCAAGACCAGCAAGAAAGGAGGCCGGCCTCCCTATCCGCTGGCCACGATGCTGCGGATCCATCTGTTGCAGCAGTGGTATTCGCTCAGCGACC
>CALJTZ010000395.1 GCA_937975655.1 uncultured Synechococcus sp.
TCCCTACACGACGCTCTTCCGATCTGCCTTCGCCAAGCGGATCATCAGCCGCTATCGCCTGCCCAAGATTTGACTATCCCTGCCCGCCGCTGCGGCGTTCTCCTGCATCCCACCGCCTTGCCGGGCACGCCTGCCTCCGGCAGCTTTGGCGCCGCCGCCGAGCAGTGGATCGATGCCCTGGCGCGCCACGGCATCCATGTGTGGCAGCTACTGCCCCTGGCGCCTCCGGATGGAACGGGTTCGCCCTACAGCTCCCCCAGTGGGTTCGCCCTGAACCCCTGGTTCCTGGATGGCGAGCGGTTGGTGGCTGATGGTCTGCTCGAATCCGGCGATCTGGAGGCTCTGCCCCTGGATGGAACGAGTGATCGCCTGGATCTCCCCCTGGCCAACCGGCGGGCCGAGCTACTCGGTGCGCTGGTGCTGCAGCGCTGGCCATCCCGCGGCACGGAGTGGCACGAGGCCTTTGAACAGTGGCGCCGCCAGCAGGACTGGCTGCTGGATCACTGCCGCTTCATGGTGTTGCGTCGCCTGCACGGCCAGACCCCCTGGTGGCAATGGCCGGCCCCATTGGTGCGCCGCAGCCGCCGTGCCCTGGCGGCCCTCGACCGCGATCAGGCCGATGGGCTGTTGCAGGAAGCCCTGGTGCAGTGGCAACTGCAGCTGCAGTGGCAGCGCCTGATGGATCGGGCCCGCAGCCGTGGCGTGCAGCTGGTGGGGGATCTGCCCTTCTATGTGGCCCACGACAGCGCCGATGTCTGGAGCCATCGCCGTCTGTTCTCCGTGCGCTCCTCCGGTGTTCTGGTGACCCAGAGCGGTGTGCCGCCCGATTACTTCGCCGCCACCGGTCAGCTCTGGGGCACCCCCGTGTACCGCTGGGCCCTGCACAGGCTCACCCGCTTCCGCTGGTGGGTGCGGCGTCTCCAGCGCCAGCTGGAGCTCTACGACCTGTTACGCCTCGATCACTTCCGCGCCCTGGATGCGGCCTGGTGGGTGCCCGGGACGGATCCCACCGCGGAGCATGGCGTCTGGCACCGCTCCCCGGGCCGGGCATTGCTGGAGCGCCTGCGCCACCACCTGGTGGGTGGCCACCTTCCCCTGATCGCGGAGGATCTCGGGGTGATCACCGCCGGAGTGGAAGCCCTGCGGGATCACTACGCCCTGCCGGGCATGAAGATCCTGCAATTCGCCTTCGACGGCTCTGGGGACAACCCCTACCTGCCGGAGAACTATCGGGGCAGCAACTGGGTGGTGTACACCGGCACCCATGACAATGCCACCTGCATCGGCTGGTGGGACTCGCTCGGCGAGGACGAGCGCCGCCGGGTGGAAGAACGCCTCGGCACGGCCGTGCATGCCCCCGGTTGGCAGTTGCTCGAGTTGGCCCTGCAGTCGTCGGCCGATCTGGCGGTGGTGCCCCTGCAGGATCTGCTCAACCTGGGCGATGAGGCCCGCTTCAACACGCCTGGCACCGCCAACGGCAATTGGCAGTGGCGACTGCAAGGTTCGATCCCATCGCTGGATGGGGCCCTGCAGGGCCTCGGGGAGATGGCCCGGCGCTACGGCCGCTGAGCAGCCAGCTGCCGTGGCTGCGGCAGCCTGAACTGCCCCGGTTGCTTGGCGAGCGGCGGCAAGGGCATGCCGTTCCAGGTCACCTCACCGGCCTTGGGGGCTGGATCGAGTTGCAGGCTGAGCGGAGCCTGGAGTTGAAGCACGAGTTCGCCGCTGGCCCCCTCCAGGTTGGTGCGCTGGCCGCCCTCACTGGTGAGTTGCAGGCGACTGGGCTGGCTGAGGTTCAGGGTGAGGACGCCGCTGCTGCTGCTGGGGGCCTGGGCTTGGCGCCGCTGTAGCTGTTGCAGGGCCAGGCCCCGACTGGCCAGCTGCAGGGGGCGCAGTTCGGGGTAGGCCCCCAGCAGGCTGGTGCTGGGGGCAGCCGGTTTGGCCTGCTCCGCGGGGGGGAGCGGCGGGATCGGCCGCAGGCTGAGCAGATTGGCGGCGGCCAGCTGTTGCTGTTGCAGATTCACCCCGTAGATCAGTGCCAGGGTCAGGCCGCCGTAGATCACCGTGCCCTGCCAGGTGCTGAACACGTCGATGGATCCCGGCGTGAAGCGTTGCAGCAGCCCGCCGCCCCGGCCTCCGTTGGGCCCACCGTTCGGTTGCTGGGGGGGCAGGGCCACATCCAGGCAGCCCTTGGGCAGCTCCAGGCGCTGCTCGATCAGGGGCAGCATCGTGCGCAGATAGGCCCCCTCCGGCAGCCGATCACGCCAACCCCGCTCGAGGGCTTCGAGCACCGGGGTGCTGATGCGGGTGTCGAGGGCCAGTTGGCGAAGGTTGAGGCCCCGCGCTTCGCGCTCCTGGCGGATCAGACGCCCCACCTGCAGCAGCGGATCCTCTGCTGCAGGCGCTCCGTCGGCAGTTGGGGCCATCGTGCGTTTGCCCCGCTGCAGCCAGCGCCCCAGGCGATTCGAGAGGGGGAGCTTGGTGGCGAGCCGTGGCATCAACGCCTGGGATCCTGGTGGCCCCATTCTTGAGGATCAACCCGCCGCCAGCGGCCTTCCGGCAGCGCGCCCAGCTCCAGCGGACCGATGCCGATGCGCTGGAGGTCGCGCACCCGGTGTCCGAGGAGTTCGGCCGTGCGCCGGATCTGGCGATTTCTGCCCTCGCCCATCACCAATTCCAGCAGGGTCTGCCCTTGCTCCCGGCCCAGGCGCCGCACCTGCACCGGCTGGCTGGGTTCCCCCTCCAGGGGCACGCCCCGGCTCCAGCGATCGAGGCTGGACTGGCTCGGATCGCCCTCCACCCACACGCGGTAGGTCTTGCTGTGCTGGTAGCGGGGATGGGTTAGGCGCAAGGTGAGGCTGCCGTCGTTGGTGAGCAGCAGCAGGCCCTCGGTGTCGGCGTCGAGCCGGCCGACGTGGAACAGCCGCTCCTTGCGGTTGCCGACGAAGTCGCCGATGTCGGCCCGGCCGATATGGACGTCAACCCCGCATCGGCTGATCTCGGGTGGCGCAACGGTGTGTGGGTCGCCAATGGCAACCTGGTCCCGCGTCATCTCGGCATCCCGACGGTCACGGTGCCGATGGGCATCATGGCCGATATCGGCATGCCCGTCGGGCTGACGTTCGCCGGGCGCGCCTATGACGACACCGCACTCCTGGCGTTCGCCGCGGCGTTCGAGGCCACCGGTGCGCGACGGGCCACTCCACCGCGGACGCCGCCCCTATGATCGCGACCATGACGGGTTCCAGCGGCTACCGGATGCCGGCCGAGTACGCGCCGCAGGACCGGGTGTGGATGGCGTTTCCCTGCGTTGGGTATTCCCTCGGCGTCACCGCCGAAGAACAGCACGAGGCTCGCGGCACCTGGGCCGCGGTCGCGCACGCCGTCGCCGAGTTCGAGCCGGTCACCATGGTGGTGCATCCGGGCGAGCGCGCGATCGCCGACCGTTACCTGTCGGCCGCCATCGACATCATCGAAGCGCCCGTCAACGATGCCTGGATGCGCGACATCGGACCCACGTTCGTCCATGCCGCCGACGGGTCGGTCGCCGCGGTGGACTGGGTGTTCA
>CALJTZ010000396.1 GCA_937975655.1 uncultured Synechococcus sp.
AGATCTACACAGGCGAAGACACTCTTTCCCTACACGACGCTCTTCCGATCTTCCCGTTGGCGGCTTCGGCGGCCGGCCCGGCGTTTGTTTCGTCTTCTGTGATGACCACCACCCACCCCGGCTCCATCTCCGATCACGCCAACCAGGCCGATGCCGCCCTGCGCAAGGGCTTCGGTCCACGGGTGCGCAAGCTCCATGCCCGGATCGGCAAGGCCCACCACCAGGCCGAGGGCATGGTGTTCTCCAAGGCCCTGCTGGATGGGCAGGCCACGCCTCTGCAGCTGGTGGCCCTGATGCGGGCGCTCAAGCCCGCCTACGCCTTGCTGGAGCAGCAGGTGCCTGAGCTGGCCTCGGCCCTCGGGGCTTCGGCCTCCCCCTGGCCATCGCTGGCGCGCTCTGTGGCCCTTGACCACGACCTTTCGATCCTGGCCCAGCTGCCCGCCACGCCCGCCTCAGCGGCGGCGGCGATCTGGCTGGAGCAGCTGCGGGTGCTGGCCCAGCAGGCTCCCCACCGCCTGATGGCCCATGTGTATGTGCGCTACGGCGGCGACCTCTCCGGCGGCCAGCAGCTGGCCCAGCAGGCCAATGCCATCCTCGAGCGCCATGGCCTGCCGGCCCTGAGCTTCTGGGCCTTCGATCGCCCGACGACTGAGCTCAAGCAGGCCCTTCACGATGCCTTTGAGCAGTTCGATCTCTCCCCTCAGGAGGAGGAGGAGTTGCTGGAGGAAGCCGAGTCGGCGTTCCACGCCACCCAGCGCCTGCTGGCTGAGCTGGCCGACCTGCCGCCGGCCTGATCGGTTCCATTTGCGCTCTCCCCACTCCCATCCGTTCCATGCCCTCCACCGCTACACCATCCCGTCTCAGCCCGATCGAACTGCTGCTCAAGTACGACAAGCCGGTGCCGCGCTACACCAGCTACCCCACGGCGGCGGCCTTCAGCCCGGCGGTGGGCGCGGACCAGCTGGCGGCGCAATCGGCCCAGCCCAGCAGCGATCCCCTCTCGCTGTATGTGCATGTGCCGTTCTGTCGCCATGCCTGCTGGTATTGCGGCTGCAACCGGGTCACCACCCAGCTGGGCTCGAAGGTGGTGGCGCCCTATCTGGCGGCCCTGGCCAAGGAGCTGGAGCTGGTGAGCGCCGCCACGCCCCAGCGGCGGCGGCTGGCGCAACTGCATTGGGGTGGGGGCACCCCCAACTACCTCAATGCCGAGGAAACGCGGACGCTGTGGGGCTTGATCGAGCAGCACTTCGATCTGGAGCCCGATCTGGAGGCCTCGATCGAGGTGAACCCGGAGTTCCTCAGCCGAGATGACGCCCTGCAGTTGCGGCGCCTGGGCTTCAACCGGATCAGTTTTGGCATTCAGGACGCCAACCCCGAGGTGCAGAGGGCGGTGAACCGGGTGGTGCCGGTGGAGCAGTTGCGCCGCGCCATGGAGTGGTTGCGGGAGGCCGAGTTCGACAGCGTGAACGTGGATCTGATCTGCGGGCTGCCGCTTCAGACCCCCGAGCGCTTCCGTACCACCCTGGAGCTCGTGCGTGAGCTACGGCCCGATCGCATCTCCCTGTTCTCCTTTGCCTACCTGCCGGAGCTGTTGCCCCTGCAGCGCAGGATCGCAGCCGAAGACCTGCCCAGCCAGCGGGAGCGGATCACGATGCTGGAGGCTTCCAACCAGTTGCTCACGGCCCATGGCTACGACGCCATCGGCATGGACCACTACGCCCTCAGCGGCGACAGCCTGGCGATCGCCGCCCGAGAGGGCACGCTGCATCGCAATTTCCAGGGCTACACCACCGGTGGGGAGCTGGATCTGCTGGGTGTGGGGCCCACCGCCATCAGCCAGTTCCCGCATCTGTTCTGTCAGAACCAGCGGGATCTCAAGGCCTATTACTCGGCTCTGGAGGCCGGTCATCTGCCGGTGGAGCGGGGCCTGGAGGTGCAGGATCCCGACGTGCTGGAGCGGCGCGACCTGATCAAGCAGGTGATGTGTCACTTCCAGGTGAGCGTGGAGCTGGAGCGCTTTGCCTGCGAATGGCGCGACCTGCAGGATCTCGCCGCCGATGGCCTGGTGCAGCTCCAGGAGCACGCTGGCGTGGGGGAGGTGCGGGTGACGTCTCAGGGCCGCTGGTTGATCCGCAGCATTGCCGCGGTGTTTGACCCGGAGCAGCGACGGCGGGCCAGCGGGTCGCGGCTGGTGTGACGTCAACGCCCCTCAGCGTGGCTACGGTCCGGAGGTAGCGGCCCGGGTTCGGTTGTGCTGCTCTCCGCCTCTCGGCCGATCGCGAGCCTCAGTGTCGCGGAAGCCCTGGCGACCCTCCGCAGCAGACCTGAGGGCCTCAACGCAGCGGAGGCCGCTCTGCGCCTGGAGCGCTTTGGCGCGAACCGCCTGCCCCAGATCCAGCGCAGGCCACTGCTGTGGCGTTTCACCGATCAGCTGCGCCATTTCATGGCGTTGTTGCTCTGGGCGGCCGGTGGCATGGCCTTTCTGGCAGGCACTCCCGAACTGGGCTGGGCGATCTGGAGCGTGGTGCTGATCAACGCCATTTTCAGTTTCTGGCAGGAATTTCAGGCCGAGCGCACCCTGCTGGCCCTCACCCAGGTGCTGCCGCGGCAGGTGCGGGGCTGGCGCGATGGTGCGCTGGTGGCCCTGGCTGCCGACAGCCTGGTGCCGGGTGATCTGATCGACCTGGAGGAAGGGGATCACGTGCCTGCCGATTGCCGGGTGTTGCAGGCGGCGGGGCTCTACCTGGATGTGTCGGTGCTCACCGGTGAATCGCTCCCGGTGGCCCGCAGCAGTGAGCCGGTGGCCCAGAGACTGAAGACTTCCGAAGCCCAGAACCTGCTGCCGGCAGGCACCACCGTGGCGGCCGGCCGGGCACGAGCCCTCGTGTACGCCACCGGCGCGGAGACGGAATTCGGCCAGGTGGCTCACCTCACCGCCAGCACCGTGCGCTCCCCAAGCACCCTGGAGCTGCAGGTGGGTCGCATCGTCCACACCATCACCACCATCGCGGTGTCGATGGGAGCGCTCACGTTCGTGGCCAGCCTCCTGGTCGTGGGCATGACGCCGCTGGAGAGCCTGGTGTTCGCCATCGGCATCATCGTGGCCAATGTCCCCGAGGGACTCCTGCCCACGGTGACCTTGGCCCTGGCCCTGGCGGTGCAGCGCATGGCCCGGGAGAACGCCCTGGTGCGCCGCCTATCGGCGGTGGAAACCCTCGGTGCGGTGAGTGTGGTCTGTACCGACAAGACCGGCACACTCACGGCCAATGCCATGGCGGTTCGGGACACCTGGACCACCAATCCAACCCTGCTGCTGCTGGGATCGGCCCTGTGCTCCAACGCCTCTCTGGGGGTTGGCGATCCCACGGAAACGGCTCTGCTGCAGGCGGCGATGCAGGCCGGCATCGCCCTGGAGCAGGAACGGCAACGGCTCCCGCGCCTGCAGGAGCTGCCCTTCGATTCCGAGCGCCGCATGATGACGGTGCTGCTGCAGTGGGCGTGCGACCCGCGTTGGCCGGAGCCGGTGGAGGCCATGGCCTTCACCAAGGGCGCGCCGCTGGAGGTGCTGCGCTGCTGCGACCGCTGGCTCAAGGCCGGTCAGGCCTTGCCGATCACGGCCGCCGATCGCGATGTGGTGGTGTCGGCTAATGATGTGATGGCCCGCCAGGGCTATCGGGTGCTTGCCCTGGCCTGCCGGCCGCTGGCCACGGCAGTGCCGCAGCTGGAGCAGCAGCTGGTGTTTGTGGGGCTGGTGGGGCTTTACGACCCGCCGCGGCAGGGGGTTTCCCAGGCGATCGCCGCCTGCCACAGCGCGGGCATCAAGGTCACCATGGTGACCGGCGACTACGGCCTCACGGCCCAGGCCATCGCCCGCCAGATCGGGCTGCTCGATGGTCCGGCCCATGGGGGTGCCGATCCGGTGCGGGTGGTTAACGGCGACGATCTGGAGCGGCTCAGTGATGTGCAGCTGCGCCAGGTGATCAAGTACCGCTCCCGCCTCGTGTTTGCCCGCATGGCGCCGGAGCAGAAGCTCCGGCTGGTGCAGGCCTACAAGGCCCTCGGCGAGGTGGTGGCCGTGACCGGCGATGGCGTAAACGATGCCCCCGCCCTGCGGGCGGCGGATGTGGGCCTGGCCATGGGGCGGAACGGCACCGCCGTGGCCCGCGAAGCCGCCGACATCGTGCTGCTCGACGACAACTTCGCCACGATCGTGAGTGCGGTGCGTCACGGCCGAGCCGTGTATCAGAACATCCGCAAATTCATCACCTACATCCTGGCTTCGAACGTGCCCGAGGTGGCTCCATTCCTGGCGATGCTCACCCTGCGGATCCCGGCGGCGCTCACGGTGCTGCAGATCCTGGCGGTGGACCTGGGCACCGATCTGTTGCCGGCTCTGGGCCTGGGGGCGGAGCCGCCGGAGCCGGATGTGATGGCCGCGCCGCCGCGGCGGGTGGGGGAGGCGATGCTGAATCGGCCCTTGATGCTGCGGGCCTACCTGTTCCTGGGGCTGCTGGAGGCGGTGTTCGCCATGGCGGGCTATCTGCTCACCTGGCGTAGCCATGGTGTTGGCCTGCAGGAGTTGCAGGAGTTGGCCCCGGATCTGCTGCGCCACACGGCCGCGGCCCCGGTGTTGGCCATTCAGCGGCAGGCTTCCGCGGTGACCCTGGGGGCGATTGTGTTCGGCCAGATCGGCACCCTGCTGGCCTGCCGCTCCGATTGGAAGTCGATCCGGCGCTTGCCGCTGCGGGTCAATCCCTGGATCTGGCTCGGGATTGTTAGTGAAGTGCTCGTCTACAGCGGGTTGCTGTTCATCCCGGTGGTTGCTGAAACCTTCCAACTGGCACCGATCCCGCCAGAGTTGTGGTGGTGGTTGCTGATCTGCACTCCAGCACTGCTGCTGGCTGATGAAGCCCGCAAAGGGTGGGTGCGTCGTTCTTCCCTGAGACCGGGCCGATGAGCCGCATAGCTCCGCTGTGGAGGGATCGCCGGGAGGCTGGCCGCCAGTTGGCCAGATATCTGGCGGCCTGGCGTGGCCACCCGCAGGCCCTGGTGATCGGCTTGCCCCGCGGTGGCGTGGCCGTGGCGGCTGAAGTGGCCGAGCAGCTTGATCTGCCCATGGCCAGCTGGGCTGTGCGCAAGCTGGCCCACCCCGCTGCGCCGGAGGTGGCCGTGGGTGCGATTGCTCCAGGAGGGGTGCTGATCTGGGATGAGCCCTACCTGCGCCAGCTCCATCTCGACCCATTACTGCGTCGTCAGCTGGTGGCCCAGCAGGACGATGAATTGCGCCGGCGCCAGCGTCTGTTCGGCGATCCGTTGCCCTCGTCTTTGCGGGGGCGCCCGTTGCTGGTGGTCGACGACGGCGTCGCCACAGGACTCACCGTGCGGGCGGCGTTGGAGTCGTTACGGCAGGCCAAGCCGGCCCACTTGCTGCTGGCGGTGCCGGTGATTGATCAACTGGTGGCGGCTCGGCTGCGGCCCCTGGTGGATGAGCTGGTGGCCCTGGCTGAGGTGGATGGGTTGATGGCCGTGGGCGCCTGGTACGAACGCTTTGAGCAGCTCGATGACGCCCAGGTGAAGGCCCTCATGGACGCTGGTAGGCGGGATCGACCCAGCAGCGTGGCAGAGATTCCTCCGAGGGGAACAGCAGGTCTGCCTTGAGGAAGGCGTCGGGGTCCTGCAGTTCCTCACCGGCATGCAACCGGCCCTGCACGGCGGTGGCGAAGGGATCAAAGAGCTGTTGGAGATTGATCACCTCCACCAGGGAGCCGTCCTGGCGGGTTTTGAGGAACATGGCACTACTCCAAAGCCTGTGTTCCCGTTGTAGTGGTCAGAACCACTCGGACACAGCTGCGGAGGCGGGATTGGTGTGATCTTCCGGGGTGGTGCGCTCGAACTCCATGCTGGTGCTGCGCACCGTCAAGAAGACCACGGCCTTGCCGCTGTGAGCGGCAGGCCGAGGCCTCAGCCGCGCGGGTGCAGCGCTTGGCGCTTGACCTGTCCGCAAAGATAAGTCCACACCAGTTGGGCGGCCACGGAGCTGGTGAGTTCGGCATGGTCATA
>CALJTZ010000397.1 GCA_937975655.1 uncultured Synechococcus sp.
CGGTTGCGCTGCCGAGCCGCAGGCGCCATCAGCGTCACCGCTGCCATTGAGCTGGCCACCGCCATCCAGGGCCAGGCGGCGGTGCTGGTGACCGACAACCCCCACCTGGCGCAGACTGACCATCTGCCCGTGCTGAGCGCCCTGCGCCCGTGATCCCAGCCCGCCGGCAACCCCTGCCCTGATGCCGATTCACCTCTACTGGGGCGACGACGAGGCAGCCCGCCAGCGCGCCGTGGACACCCTGATCGACCAGGCCTGCGATCCCGCCTGGCAGAGCATCAACCTCACCCGCCTCGACGGCAACGACACCAGCCAAGCGTCCCAGGCCCTCGCCGAGGCGCGCACACCGCCCTTCGGGTCAGGGGATCGGGTGGTGCTGCTACAGCGCAGTCCGTTCTGCAACCAATGCCCAGCCGAGCTGGCCGACGCCTTCGAGGCCTGCCTGGAGCTGATCCCGGATCAGTGCCACCTGCTACTGGTGAATCCGGGCAAGCCCGATGGTCGCCTGCGCACCACCAAGGTGCTGCAGAAGCTGGTGAAGGCCGGCCAGGCCACGGAGCGCAGCTTTGCCCTGCCGGCGGTGTGGGATGGCGCCGGCCAGGTGGAGCTGGTGGCCCGCACGGCCCGGGAGCTGGGCCTGCGGCTCGAGCCCGCCGCCGCTGAGGCCCTGGCGGAGGCCATCGGCAGCGACAGTGCCCGCCTGGCCAGCGAACTGGAGAAGCTGGCCCTGTTCGTGGGGGAGGGTGCCGCGATCACCGCCGCGGCGGAGAGGGAGCTCGCAGACGGCGGTAGAGGAGGAGAAACGGGAGGAGGAGGAGCGCAGGGCGGGAGGAAGGGGAACAACAGCAGCAACGGCAGCTCTGGCGTCGTCGCCCGCCGCGCGGCCCCAGCCAATGAGTTCGTCGGTCATCGCCAGCGCGCGGTAACCCAACGCGTAGGCCCGCTCCACCAACTCTCTGGGCTGGGAGGCGCCGCGCTGAAAGCTGAAGCTGCTCAGGCAGTGCAGTTCGGCATAGGCTGGCAGGCCCGCACGCGCGTTCATCCGTACACC
>CALJTZ010000398.1 GCA_937975655.1 uncultured Synechococcus sp.
GATTGATCCAGAAGATACTGTTGGAGCAACAGCATTAACTGTTCCTACCTTTACACGCCCTGCTTGGCCAGGGAAGCGCCCATCTCCACGATCTTCACCGGGCCCGACACCTGGCCGGCGGTCTCACCGAAGTGGGTGGCCAGGGTCATGAACCCCTCCACCGTGCGTTTGGTGAGGGCAGTGAAATCGTGATTGGCCTGGCGCAGGATTTCACCGGGGCCGGTGGCGGCGCGGAAGGCCTCGCTGCCGTTGGGCTGCAGCTGCGCGCCGATGCGCCCCACGCCCCCCACATCGGCGGGGGTGAGTTGCAGTTGCAGGCGCTGGTTGCCCCGTTCGGTCTCGAGGCGCAGGGTTTGGTCGGGGGCGGTTTTCACCCGCTGCACCAGATCGGCCACGGCCGCCTGGCCGCCGCCGAGATCGGCGCCATCGAGCCGCAGGATGCGATCGCCGGGCTGCAGGCCCGAGGCCGCTGCGGCCTGGCCGGGCTGCACGCCGGCCACCAGCACGCCTGGGGTGGCGCTGAAGCCTGCGGGGATGCCCACCACCACGCCCTGGGCTACCAGCACCGCCCAGGCCAGCAGCAGATTGGCCAGCACACCCGCCGCAATCACCAGGGCCCGCTGGGGCAGGGGGCGATTGCGCAGCAGGTCGGGATCGTTGGCGGGAATGGCGCTGTCCTCGTCGTCATCCGGGAACGACACGTAGCCCCCCAGGGGGATGGCCCGCAGGGCGAATTGCACTCCGCGGCGCTGACGCTCGAGCAGCGCCGGGCCAAAGCCGATCGAGAAACCGCTCACGCGGATGCCCTGCCAGGTGGCGGCGAAGAAGTGGCCAGCCTCATGAATCACAACCAAGCCGGCCAGGATCAGGAGTGCCGTCAGTACGCCCACGCTGTTGCCCACTGGATCGATCCATTGTGGAGGTATCCGGAGAAGGCCGTGGTGGGGCCATAGCGTTGGCAGCGGCTGTTCAAGGCTGCTGCTGCGTGACCGCGATTCACCGTTGTGATGCCCTGCTGGTGGGCGCCGGGATCATGGGGGCCACCCTGGCCAGCCTGCTGAAGCAGTTGGAGCCCGGGCTGGAGGTGGTGGTGCTGGAGCGGCTGCCGGGGCTGGCGGCCGAGAGCAGTGCGGCGATGAACAACGCCGGCACCGGCCATGCCGCTAACTGCGAGCTCAACTACACGCCCGAGGCGGCCGATGGCTCGCTGCTCACGGGCAAGGCCCTGGCCATCAATGCCTCCTTTGAGCGCAGCCTCGAGGCCTGGAGCTCCCTGGTGGAGCAGCAGATGCTGCCCGCGCCGAGCTCCTTCATCCGGTCGGTGCCACACCTGAGCTTCGTGTGGGGTGAGCAGAACGTGGCGTTCCTGCGCCGCCGCTACGAGGCCCTGAGTGCCTCGCCCCAGTTCGCCGCCATGGCCTGGAGCACCGATCCGGCCGAGCTGCGCCGGTGGATGCCGCTGGTGATGGCGGGGCGTTCCCTGGCCCAGCCCCTGGCGGCCACCCGGGTGACCCGTGGCACGGATGTGAATTTCGGAGCGCTCACGGTGCTGCTGCTGGAGGGGCTCGCGCAGCAGGGGGCGCTGCAGGTGCGGCGCGGCCACGAGGTGGTGGGGCTGGAGCCGGTGGCGGGCCCCCAGGGGCGGCGCGAGTGGCGGGTGCAGGTCCACACGGCCGACGGCCGGCTGGCGCAGTTCCAGGCGCCGTTCCTGTTCCTCGGGGCTGGCGGCGGCAGCTTGCCGCTGCTGCAGCGCTCCGGCATCCCGGAAGGGCGGGTGTACGGCGCGTTCCCGGTGAGTGGCCAGTGGCTGGTGTGCCATAACCCGCAGGTGATCGCGGCCCATAACGCCAAGGTGTACGGCAAGGCGGCGGTGGGGGCGCCGCCGATGTCGGTGCCGCACCTCGACACCCGCTGGATTGATGGCCAGCGGGCTCTGCTGTTCGGCCCCTACGCCGGCTTCAGCACCCGCTTCCTCAAGCAGGGCTCCCTGTTGGATCTGCCCAAATCCGTGCGGCCCAGCAACCTGCTGCCCAGCCTGCAGGTGGGCCTGGAGAACTTCGATCTGGTGCGCTACCTGGTGGGCCAGGTGGTGCAGACCCCGGAGCAGCGGCTCGCCAGCCTGCGCCACTTCCTGCCCGAGGCCCAGGCGGCCGACTGGGAACTGGCGGTGGCTGGCCAGCGGGTGCAGATCATCAAGCAGGTGAATGGCCGCGGCATCCTGCAGATGGGCACCGAGGTGGTGAGTAGCGCCGATGGCTCCCTGGCAGCCCTGTTGGGGGCTTCGCCCGGGGCTTCCACGGCGGTGCAGACGATGCTGGAGGTGTTGCAGCGCTGCTGGCCCGAGCAGATGGCCAGTGAGGCCTGGCAGCAGCGGCTGCAGCAGTTGATTCCCTCCTGGGGGCAGAGCCTGGGGGCCGATCCAGCGCTGCTGACCCGGGTGCGCGAGCGCAGTAATGCCCTGCTGGGGCTGGAGGCGTAGCAGGGCCACTGCTCTCCAGAAATGGTGCACCGTGGTGCACCATTTCTGGAGACACCGCGCGCATCTCCCAACCGCTCAGGTCTTCAGGGCGCGGTGACGCGCTCGGCGCCGAAGTAGGGCACCAGCGCTGCCGGCAGTTGCACCGAGCCATCGGCCTGCTGGCCGTTTTCCAACAGGGCGGCCATGGTGCGGCCCACGGCCAGGCCGCTGCCGTTGAGGGTGTGCACCAGTTGGGTGGCTTTGCCGTCCTTGAGGCGGATGGCCGAGCGGCGGGCCTGGAAATCGCCGCAGTTCGAGCACGACGAGATCTCCCGATAGGCGTTCTGACCGGGCAGCCAGACCTCGATGTCGTAGGTCTTGGTCGAGCCGAAGCCCATGTCACCGGTGCACAGCGTGACCACGCGGTACGGCAGGTCGAGCTTCTTGAGGATCGTCTCCGCGTGGCCGGTGAGCTGTTCGAGGCATTCGTACGACTGCGACGGATGCGCGATCTGCACCAGCTCGACCTTGTCGAACTGGTGCTGGCGGATCATGCCGCGGGTGTCGCGCCCGGCCGAGCCGGCTTCCGAGCGGAAGCAGGGCGTGTGGCCGGTCAGCTTGATCGGCAGCTGCTCGGCGC
>CALJTZ010000399.1 GCA_937975655.1 uncultured Synechococcus sp.
TCTGCAGCAGTGCCTTGAGCAACCTTGGCTTCTTCTGCGCCTGCAGGGCTGATGGCAAAGGGCATTGATGCCAGTGCCACAGCAGCCGTGCCTGCCAGAGAGAGGCTCAGGCGGATGGAATGCTGCACGACGCCCTGACTAACCAGTGTTTGTGCAGGGTGCCGCAAAACTGCTGCAGCGTCAGTTGTTTGTGGTCAGTCGTGGCGCCGTCGCAGGCCAACACTCAACAAAAACCCCAGGCCAGTGGGCGCCTGCGGTCGTTGGACGCGGACCTTGGCTTCCGCGCTTCTGTCATGGCTGCAGCGGGGATGCAGCGTCAAGGGTCAGCTGGCCGCCCCCTCCAGGAGGTGGGCAATCAGGTTTCTGAGAGACCTCCCCTCCTCATCGGCGCGGTGCTGCAGTCGCTGCGCAAGGCCCAAGGGAAGGGTGGCGCTGATCCTGGTGGGCTTGCAGCAGCCTGGAAGCCCCCACGGGGCTGGGAGAATGAACTCATCAGTTCAATCACGAGTTGGACTGGTCACGGGTCGGGGTATTAGCGCACCACCGGCCCACCCAAAAAAAAACGCCACCCGCAGCGGTTCGGGCTCACGGTGCTGCAGATCAGGCGCACGCGGGGTAACCGTGTACCGCCTCTCTGGCCCCTTTGTTCAGCCGGTGATGGCAGCCCGATGACGCCGGCGGCCTAGGGGCTCGATCCAGTCGTTGAGGACCTGCTTGTGGTGGATGACCCGGCTGGGGATCCGGCAGCCAAGATTGACCTGCCCTTGGTCGATCAGGCGTCCGAGCCTGACCGCGACGGCCTCCTCATGCCTCGCAAAGCCGCTTTGCTGGGCTGCGACCCAGGCGATCTCGTGCTCCGTGATGACGCCGGTGACGAGTGATTTCAGGAAGACCTCTCCAAGAGTCATGAGATCCATGTAACGAAGTCGTTACATCCTGTCGCGTGCGCTTGGCTGCCGGGCGGATTTCAGCGCTCGCCTCTAGGCCACTTCTAGTCCACTCACTGGACCGCGTGGCCAAGAAGCACTGCGGTGCAGTCAATTTGCTTGTTGCAGTGCCACTTCTGCAATGAGATCTATGAGGTGAAAGGCGGCGAACTGCAGGAGCTGATTGACGAGCTCAGCACCGCGGCGGCCTGAGTCAGGCCAGCAGCAGGGCCCCCAGGATCAGCAGCACCAGCGGTGGCAAGCTCTGCACCTGAGCCGGGGCCAGGGGCAAACCCAGGGGGAGGGAGGGATCAATGGCCCGCAGCAGCAGGCCCCCCAGCACCAGGCCCACGCTGAGCAGCAGGAAACTCCAGCCCACAGCCGGGAGGAACTTGCCGTTGCGGCGCTGCAGGTTCACGGCGGTCATCACCGTGGCAAGGGCCAGCAACAGCTCTGCGGAGGTAGCGGGGGTGAGCAGCAGCAACGCCACCAACACGGCGCCCACCCCGAGGGGGAACCAGCGCTCGCGGCCCACGGCCAGCTCCAACCTTGGCACCGAAAACTTCGGACGTGGCAGCGAAGGCAGCGAAGGCATCGCCGGCAGATTGGGCCGCACCGGAGGGCTGGCCAGGGCTGGCCGTGTGGCTTCCCGCTGGGAGGCGTTGAGGGCGGCTGAACTCACCTTGCCCTGCTGGCGCTCCTTCAGGCGGTCCATCAACACCGCGTCGTAGGCAGCCTCCACCCGGGCCCGGGCTTGGGGATCCTCCCCCAACTCGGAGAGACGGTCGCGTTTGGCCTGTTGCACCGCATCAAAGCTGGCGTCCGGGCTGATTCCCAGGCGTTCGTAAGGGGATGGCAGAGGGCCACCGGCCGCTGGATCAGCTCCCTGGTTCATGCCTGCAGGCCC
>CALJTZ010000400.1 GCA_937975655.1 uncultured Synechococcus sp.
TCCGAGACGAGCCAGCTGCTGAGCGATCGCCAGCTTCTCCTCGAGATTGAGGCTGGCGCCAGGAGATTGCTCCCCATCGCGCAGGGTGGTATCGAAGATCAATACCCGGCCGGGATCGCGGGCCATGGCGGCTACAAGTCGGAATGGTTATGAGTTAGCCCCAGTCTAGGGGTGTGGCGTGGCGCCGGCCTGTGGTGGTCAGCTGGAACGGCTGAATACGGGGGCCTGGAGGGCTTCGGCTTTCTCCAGCTGGGGCCGCAGGCTGGCCAGATCCACAAAGCGATCGGCCGCGTTGCGCAGCTCCCGCGGCACCATGCCATCGGTGCTCATCACCACAATCTTGAGGCCCCGGGCCCGCAGCACCTCCACCAGGCGTTCGAGATCGCGGCTACCGCTCAGCAGCCACACCTCATCCGTGCGGTGGGCCACGGCCATCAGGTCGATGGCGATCTCCACGTCCAGATTGGCCCTGGCGAACTGGCGCTGCTCGGGGTCGTTGCCGAATTCCCGCAGGGGCTTGGCCCGCACCGTGAAGCCCAGGCTGGTGAGTGCATCGCGGAAGGGCCGCTGGTCGGTGGGGTCCTTCAGGCCGGTGTACCAGAAGGCACTGCCAATCTCCAGGCCAGGGGTGGCCGTGGCGTACTCCAGCAGCCGGCGCGGGTCGAAGAACCAGCCCAGCTTCTGCTGGACATAGAACATGCTGTGGCCATCGACCGCCAGAGCCAGCTGCATCGGCACCCCATCACTGAGCCTGAGCCTGAGCCTAGAAGCTGCACCTAAAGTTGCCGCACTGCGAGGTGGGCCCTTGGCCACCGGCGACCTGGCCCTGGTGCTTCACGCGCACCTCCCCTATGTGCATTCCAGCGAGCCTGGCTCCCTGGAGGAGGACTGGTACTTCCAGGCCCTGCTCGAGTGCTACATCCCCCTGCTGGAAACCCTGGAGGCGGCAGCCGCCGATCCCGCCCAGAGCCCACGGCTGAGCCTGGGCCTCTCGCCCACCCTGCTGTCGCTGCTGAGCAGCGCGGAGCTCAGCCGCCGCTTCGGCCCGTGGCTCACGGTGCGGCTGGACCTGCTGCAGCAGGCTCCCAGCAGCCATGGCACGGCCGCCGCCGCCCTGGCCGAGCGGCTCGAGCACACGGCCGCCATTTGGCAAGGCTGCAACGGCGATCTGCTGCCCCGCTTCCGCCTGCTGCAAGAGGCGGGCGTGCTCGATCTGCTCACCTGCGCCGCCACCCACGGCTACCTGCCCCTGTTGCGCGACTGCCCCGAGGCCGTGAGGGCCCAGCTGCTCACGGCGGTGCGGGAGCACGAACGCCTGCTGGGAGCGCGCCCCCAGGGCATCTGGCTGCCGGAATGTGCCTATTACGAGGGGCTCGATCGGCTGCTGGTGGGCTGCGGGCTGCGCTACGCAATCCTCGACGCCCACGGCCTGCTGCACGGACTGCCACGGCCCCGCTATGGGGTGTATGCTCCCATTTGCACCCCCGCGGGCATGGCGTTCTTCGCCCGCGACAGCGAATCCACCCTGCCGGTATGGAGCGCCCGCGAGGGCTACCCCGGCGACGCCAGTTACCGCGAGTTCCACCGCGACCTGGGCTGGGATCTGCCCGCAGAGGAACTGAGCCAGCGCGGCATCGACTGCCCCCGGCCCCTCGGCCTCAAGCTGCACCGGGTGAGCGGGCGCCAGTGCCCCCTCGATCAGAAACAGCCCTACGACCCCGAAGCCGCCCTCGCCTCTGTGCGCCGCGACGCGGCCCACTACCTGGAGGGTCGGTCCCGGCACCTACAGGGACTGGGCGCCGCCATGGAGCGCCGCCCCCTGCTGGTGGCCCCCTTCGATGCGGAGCTGTTTGGTCACTGGTGGTTTGAAGGGCCGCAATTCCTGGGGGAACTGTTCCGTCAGGCCCCAGCAGCCGGGGTGGGCCTGGTGACCCTGCGGGAGAGCCTCAGCCGCGGCGATGCCCTGCAGCTCTGCCAGCCCTCCCCCTCCAGCTGGGGACAAGGGGGCTACCACCACTACTGGTTGAACGAGAGCAATGCCTGGGTGATCCCCGAGTGGCACCGAGCCTCCCGGGCCATGGTGACGCGGGTGGCCAAGGGGGTCGGCAGTGCCGAAGCCCGCGACCTGCTGCATCAGGCAGCCCGCGAACTGCTGCTGGCCCAGAGCTCGGACTGGAGCTTCATCCTGCGGGCCGGCACCACCACCGAACTGGCCCGCGAACGCATCCAGCGGCACCTCACCCGCTTCTGGCGGCTGCTGGAGGCCATCGACACGGGCAATCCTCCCCCTGCGGACTGGCTGGAGGCCGTGGCCCGTGAGGATGGCCTGTTCCCCCTGGTGAACGCGGCCGACTGGGCCCGGCTGCCTACCCCATGACCACCCTGCCCCGGTCCGGGCTGGACCCCCAGGAACAACGCGATCTGCTGGGGGCGGGGCTTCCGCCGGTGGGCGGATTTCTCGCCCACCTGCACGCCCGGGGCCTGCGGGAGCCCCGCCGCGGCAGCCTGCGGGTGCTGCAGCTGAACCTGGGCAAGCTCTGCAACATGACCTGCAGCCATTGCCACGTGGAGGCGGGGCCCCATCAAGGGCATACCCAGATGCCCGCGGCGGTGGTGGAACAGTGCATCGCAGCGATCCAGCGCCTGCGGCCCGCCGTGGTGGATCTCACCGGGGGAGCACCGGAGCTCCACCAGCAGTTCCGGCAGTTGGTGAGGGCTGCACGCGACCAGGGCTGCCATGTGATCGACCGCTGCAACCTCACGGTGCTGCTGCTGCCGGCCCTGGCCGATCTGGCCGGCTTCCTGGCGGAGCAGCAGGTGGAGATCGTGGCCAGCCTGCCCAACCCCGAGGCCGCCGCCACTGACGCCCAGCGGGGTGAGGGCACCTGGGAGGCCTCCATTGAGGCGCTGCAACGGCTCAATGCCCTGGGCTATGGCCAGGGCGATCCCCACCTGACGCTCACGTTGATGAGCAACCCCAGCGGCACCCAGTTGCAACACCTCACTGCCTGCGATGAACGGGCCTGGAAGCAACGCCTCCAGGCTGAGGCTGGCGTGAGCTTCGACCGATTGATCGGCCTGAACAACATGCCGATTGCCCGCTTCTTGCAACACCTGGACCGGGAAGGCCTAGTGACGAACTACCTCAGCCAGCTGCAGGAGGCCTTCAACCCCTCGGCGCTCTGTGGGCTGATGTGCCGCGACACCCTCTCCGTGGCCCCCGATGGCCATCTGTACGACTGCGATTTCAACCAGATGCTGCATCTGCCGATCGGCCCGCTCGGCAACACAACGGAGCCATCGATAGCCACCGTCACCACCGATCAGCTGCGCGACCAGGCCATTCAGTGGGGCAACCATTGCTTTGGCTGCACGGCTGGCCAGGGGAGCTCCTGCGCGGGCTCGACGACGGGCTGAAGACATTTGGTCATGAAGCCGCGCGCGATCGCAGACGCCAACACATCACCAGCCGATCAGCCACAGGACAAAGGCAATCACGTGGCCCACAGCAAGCGCAACCGCTACAGTTGAACCAAACCCGGCACTCAACATGCCTCAGACTTCAGCCACAAGCAATACCTCCGAAACCCTTGCCGCCAATATCTACCTCAAGCAGGAAATAGACTTTCGACAAGAAATTATCTACTTTCTAATCGTCGACCGTTTCTGCGACGGCTCCAGCGAAGAAGAGGAACGCGCCGGCGTGTGGGATCGCGGGCAGCGGCAAGGCCTTTATGACAAGACCTGGACGGACTGGGGGCGCTACTGGGGAGGCAACCTACAAGGCATCATTGACAACGTTGACTACCTGAAGGGACTGGGCACAACCGCCGTTTGGCTGTCACCACTTTTCGAGCAAGTGGATGACATGCAGTTCAACCGCGCGCCGATGCACGGCTATTGGACCCAGGACTTCAAGCGCATCAATCCACGCTTCTTACCACTCAATGATTCACCAAGTATTCACCAATCACGAACCCTCCGAAAACTTGTAGACACCCTCCACAACGCAGGCATCAAGATCATCTTGGATGTCGTCTGCAATCACAGCTCACCGGACATCAACGGCATCAAGGGCCGCCTCTACGACGACGGCACTCTGATCGCAGATTACTACGACGACAAGAACAACTTCTACTACCACAACGACGAAATCACAGACTGGGAGGACGAATACCAGCTGATCAACTACGAGATGTGCGGCCTCGCCACCTTCAACGAAAGAAATATCGAATATAGGCAATACATCAAGTCTGCAATCAAGCAGTGGCTGGACATTGGCGTGGATGCCTTGCGCATTGACACCATCAAGCACATGCCAATCTGGTTCTGGCAGGAATTCTCAACCGAGATGAAGAAATGCCGCCCCGGCCTCTTCCTCTTTGGTGAATATGGATTCAGCAAGCCCTGGGAGCAGCGCTCTGTTGACTATGCCAACCATGCCGGCATGTCCATTCTCGATTTTGGGCTCTGCGACGCCATTCGCTGCGCCTTTTCCGGCAGAGAGCCCGGAGGCTTTCATCAGATCGACAAGATTCTTGCTTTTGACCACGTCTATCATCGCGCCAATGAACTCGTTACCTTCCTCGACAACCATGACATGCCTCGCTTCCTGTCAATCGTTCCGGACAACAGGAAGCTAAGCCTAGCCACGATCCTGCTGATGACACTACGTGGTGTGCCATGCATCTTTTACGGCACCGAACAATATCTCAACAACGACACCAATGGTGGCGAAGATCCATACAATCGGCCCATGATGGAGTGCTGGGACACGAAAAGCACCCTCTATATCCTGATCCAGAAGCTAGCCGCTCTCCGCAACAACAATCCAGCCATAACCCTCGGCTCCCACCAAACGCGCTACGTCAGCGAAGAGATCTACGCCTTTGAGCGCGCCTATCGGGACTCTTCAGCACTCACGATCATCAACAATGGTCCGGCCAGAACGATCACCATCGACAACCTCTCCCTTACCGATGGCAACTATGAATGCGCGTTGACATCCAGGACCTTCACAGTGACAGAGGGCAGCCTGTCAAACCTTGAGCTCGAGGCCCACTCCGGACACCTGCTTCACCAAATTGGAGCACCCGTAAGTGGCGATGTGATCTGCACATTCCAGCTCAACGGCTTTGAAACAAAGCCTGGACAATCCCTTGCCATCATTGGCTGCGGCCCTGAGCTAGGCAACTGGGACCACGCCAAAGCCTACGGCATGGAATACGTGAACAGCAACACATGGATTGCAGAAGTCGCCTTTGATCGCAACCAAGACAATCAGCTGGTCGACTACAAATACATCGTCCTCCAGGATGGAGACCCCATCATCGAATACGTACTCAATCGCCGAGTCTTTTTGCCCGAGACAGGGCGCGTCAAACTTGATAACCAGTGGAATCGCAGCTAGCTCCCTTCAGGCCGCTATCCCTCGCAGGCAGTCCAGTACTTCAGCCATGGGTCTTAGGGCCTGATCAAACGTCCTAGCAACGCCAGCTCGCGGCCCTGCTGTTGCATCAGCCCCCAGCGCACGCTCCAGGGAGCCACGACGAACAACCGCAGCATGGCCGCCACCAGCTGGGGGAGGCTGAGGGTGTTGGTGAGGAAGCCAAACCACTGCTCCTGCGGCAGGCTGAAGAAGGTGGCAAAAAAGGCTCGCAGCTGATCATCCGGATAGCGCATCAGCTTCTCCAGGCCAAAGCGATACAACGCATGCTTGCGCTGTAACTCCAGGGGCCAAAGGGCCTGCCAGGCCTGCTGCGACAGCTGATCAGCCGGTAACTCCGGCTGCCCCAATCCAGCGGCGATCGCCTCCGCCAGGGCCGGAGCTCGGCGCAACAGCGAACCCACCATGTACCCCGATGCGGGATGCACCATCGAGGCGGCACCGCCAAATGCCAACACCCGCTGCTGGAGATCCGGCAGCGGCAGGTTCATCGGAAACAGACAGTGCTCCTCGTGCTGCACGTCCAGTACATCGACACCGCGGTGCGCCAATCGCCGCAGCAGGCGGTCCTTGAGCACGTCGTAGGGAACCGCTGGCGCCAGGGCCAGAGACGTTTCCTCCACGAAGAACATCCCCTCACCGACATCCATGGCGTAGAGAAAGGTGGGCGGGCCGCAGCGGCGCTCCGCCTCACTGAGGTGGTCGCAGCGGTAGTCCATCAGCACGAACTGCCCGGGATCCACCGGAGGCACCGAAAAGCGGCCCACGATGCCGTAGGCGGCCTGGCCAGCCACCGGCCCCTCATCGGGACGCCGCACAAAAGCCGCCCTGTGACCACTGGCATCCATCACCAACCGGGCCTCGATCAACGCTCCATCCGCGGTGACCACCCGGGAACCACGGGCATCGTGCTCAATCGATGCCGCCACACCACGCTGCCACCGCACACCGCCGCCTTCGCACTGATCAAGCCAGTGCTGCTGCAGGGCGGTTTTGTCGAACAGGCCGTAGTCGATGCCGTGCTGCACGGCGAAGCTGGCCAGAACATCGCCAAAGTAACTGCGGGTATCGCTCCAGCGATGGCCCAGCAGGTGCTGGAGGCCCAACGCATCCACCTCAGGCCCCCAGACCCCATAGGTGTTGGGCCACGGAGCGGCAGGGTCGTCTGGCGCCAGACCCTGCACGGCCACACCACGCTCGGCAAGAGCGCCGGCGATGTAGAGAGCTGTGAGCAGGGTAAATATGTACGCCTGCAGGCATTGCACCATAAATTCGAAGAATGTAAGTGCAATACCGAACAGGAATGAGAATGGGGCAAAGAGCTTCATGATCAAGTGAGAATCATTGAGCATGTACTCGCCGCCCAAGATAAAGACCAAGAGGAGCAAGTGGCCTGCGAAC
>CALJTZ010000401.1 GCA_937975655.1 uncultured Synechococcus sp.
GGCGCAGGTGCACGGTGAGGGCGGTCTGGGAGGTGCTGATCGCCCAGACGTGGAGGTGATGCACATCCACCACTCCGGGCAGAGCCGCCAGAACCCCCTTCACCGCCTCCAACTCAATGCCACGGGGCACACCATCCAGGCTGATGCGCAGCGATTCGCGCAACAGCTCCCAGCCGGTGCCGATCACCACAACCCCCACCAGGATGGCCGTGGCGGCATCGAGCCAGTTCCAGCCGGTGGCCATCACCAGCAAGGCACTCACCAGCACCGCCGCCGAAACGGCGGCATCGGTGAGCAGGTGCAACACCGCAGCACGGCGATTGAGATCGTGGTGATGGTCGGTGCCGAAAGCCCTGGCGGAGAGGAGATTCACCACCACACCGGCCGCTGCCGCCCAGGCCACGGGGGCGCCCATCACCTCCACGGGATGGGACAACCGCTGGATGCCCTCCCACACCACCACGGCCCCGGCCCCCACAATGAGCAGTCCATTGATCAGTGAGGCCAGCTCCGTGCTGCGGCCATAGCCATAGGTGAAGGTGTCGTTGGTGGGGCGAGTGCTGAGTCGCTCAGCACCCCAGCCAAACAACAGCCCAGCCACATCACCCAGGTTGTGAACGGCATCCCCCACGAGGGCCAGGGAGCCGAAGGCAAACCCGATCGCGAGCTGCAGGCCCGACAGCAGGCTGTTGAGAATCACACTCCAGCGAAAGGCCGCGGCCGAGCCAGGCCTGTGCTGGTGAACCATCGCGTGGGGTGTTCGTGCAGAGCCAGAGCGAGACGCCACCGCAACCAACCGAGGAGGGAGTGCCCCCTGCATAGCTCAAGGTCGAAACCAGGCGGATGAAGACCTTGCAAAATTTGCGGGAGCCCTGAACAACCCTCCCAGCGGAAATCGATTCGTCGATCAACAGCGCCGAGTACAACGCCAACTTCGGCAACGACGTGGTGGCTCAGGGGCTGCAGACTGGGCCGAACCCGACCGATTCATGCGCCCATCCCCGCGCCGATCCCTACAGCGATGGATCGGCGCTGCCTGCTGGTTGGGCGGAGGCGGCTGGCTGGGCCTCACGATGCCGCCACCGGCCCTGGCCCAGGAGTGGCCGCCCCTACCCGCCTGGATCGACCTGGAGTTGCAGGTGGTGGCCGAGCCGATGGCCAATCCCGCCGGCGGCATCAGCACCATGGGCAGCTGGATGCAGCAATCGAGCGCCAGCCTGTCTGTGGGTCGGGGGGTCCACAAGGACAGGGCCCATTGGAGTGAGGCCGACCACTGGCAGCTCAACCTGGAGCTGAACCACTTCAGCGGCAATCCCCTCTACGGCCAGGAGATCGGGGCGATCTTCCCGCTCCAGCAGGTGGCCCATGGCGATGGGTTCTGGATGAGTGAGCTGAGCCTGCAGCGCCAGGCCGGAACGGGCTGGCTGGGGTTCAAGGCCGGCGTGCTGTCCCTGAATCCCGATTTCATCGCGGCACCGGTGTTGGACTACTACGTGCACTCGGCCCTCAACGACACCCTCAACATCACCATCAACGACCTACCCATCAATCCCTACGCCGCGGCAGGGGGCCTGGTGGCGATCGAAGCCCGGCACGATCTATCGCTGCGCTACGGGCTGTTCAACCTCTCCAGCACCCTGCCGGTGGCCGACTGGCTGGGCCGCAAGCAGGAGCCGCCGTCGGCGGGGAAGGGCTGGGCCCAGCTGCTGCAAGTCACCTACACCCCAGCCTGGCTCACGGCCGCAGCCAAGCCAGGCAACACACTGCCCGAGGGCCTCCTGCAGGCGGGGGCCTATGGCACCAGCGGGGATGGCTATGGGATTTACGGCACGGCTACCTGGTCATTGCCGTTGCCCATCGGTCGGGATCATCGCCTCTGGATGGGGAGCAACGTGAGCGTCAACGACCCAACGGACCTCTGCCCCCTCTTCGTGGGCGCAGGACTGATCAGCCAGGGGGTGCTGCCAGGGCGACCCGACGACGTGCTGATCCTGGGGGTGGGCCGCAGCTCCCTCAACCCTGACCAACCAACCGGACAAACCAGCACCTATGAAGGGCTAGTGGAACTGGGCTACCAACTGCAGCTCAACCCCTGGCTCACCCTGAAGCCCAGCCTACAATGGATCGTGCATCCCGGACCGCGAGGTGACCTGCCGGGGATCTTCGCCACCGGCCTGGAAATCGGTCTGCAGTTCTAAGGGGGATCAGGCCACCTGTTCCATCAGTCCACAATCACGGCGCAGCATCGTGTAGTGGGTCACGGGGTTGCGGTATTGCGTGGGCAGACACTTGTGCAACATCTGCAACCTGTCCCAGCAAACGGTGCGCTGCACCTGCTCTAGGCTCGAGCCTTCCTGAACCAGGCGCCGCAGCGCCTTGCAGTAGAGCGGATAGCTGGCCTCGAGCTGACCCAGGGTGAGAGCGGCGGTGCCAGCCGTCATGGTCAGCTCACATAAAACAGTTGAACCACCCTACCCGTGGTGTCTCGGAGGGTCGCAGGCACCAAACCCGCCGCAAAGCACCGCAGCGGCAGGGCCCTCATCACTCCAACCATAAAAAAAGAACGTTGGTCGCCTACAGGATTCCTTCAGCTTTGCGATCAACGCAGTGGCTGTCGACAACTGCCATCCCGCTACTCAGAGTGAGCCTGCTCTTGGGTCCGCCGAGCCGTTTGAGAACCTGCCGATGACAACACGGATGCAGCGCTGGCTGGCCCTGGCCGCCGCCCTGGTGGTCTGCCTGCAGCTGGCGGCTCCAGGGTGGGCAAGCGTGGCCTGGATCCGCCTCGACGGCCACCCCGTGGTGGAGCTTCGCTCCGTCACCGGTGCCCAGACCCCGGTGGAGGTGGCCCAGCGGGGGAGCAAGCGACTCCTGGAGCTGGCCCGCGACAGCAACGTGCAACCTCAGGCCTTCACGGTGGAGGACGTGCCGCCCTACGCGATGGTGGGGTTAAGGCGCAGCGATGGCAGCTTCACGGCGCTGCTGGGGGTGGACGATCGTGCCGGCGCAGCCTTCGGGGTGAGCCGGCAGCAACTGGCCCGCCGCTACAGCCAGCAACTGGGGGCCGCCGTGGCGAGCTACAGGAGCAGCCACAGTCTGAGCTCCTGGCTGCGGGGAACGGCCCTGGCCCTGCTGGTGCTGGGGATCTACATCCTCTGGATTCGCGGGCAACTCAGCCTTCACTCCCGGCTGCGGCGCACCATTGCCCAGGAGCCCCTGGAAGCGCTGGAGCAGCTGCGGCTCGGCGCGAACCAACCGTTCACCACCCGCCTGGTGCAGCGCAGCCTGCTGCTGCTGTTGCAGGGGCTGCACTGGTTCCTGCTGGCCCTGGCCAGCTATCTGTTGATCCCCCTGCTGCTGGGGTTCTTCCCACCCACCCGGGTGATTGCCGAGGGACTGCGCAGCCAGATCTTGAACCTGGTGGTCGGGCTGTTCACGGCCGTGGTGGCGGCCATCCCCAACCTGCTCGCCATCGCCGTGATTCTGGCCTTCACGCTGGTGGCGATCCGCCTCAGCAACGCCTGGTTTGCGGCGCTGCAGCGCGGCAGCGTTCGCTTCCACTGGTTCTACCGCGAGTGGGCCCAGCCCACCGGCCGGATCGCCGCCACCTTGATCCTGCTGGCGGGCCTGGTGATCGCCTTCCCCTACGTGCCTGGCTCCGGCAGCAAGGTGTTCCAGGGGGCAGGGCTGTTCCTGGGGGTGCTGGCGGCCCTGGGCTCAAGCGCCGTGGCCACCAATGTGATTTCCGGTCTGATGCTGATCTACACGAGGGCCTTCCAGGAGGGCGACCGGGTGGATATCAATGGTGTGGTGGGTGTGGTGCAACAGCGGGCCCTGCTGGTAACCCGCATTCGCACGCCGCGCCACGAGCTGGTGAGCGTGCCGAATGCCTCCGTGATCAGCAGCTCGGTGGTGAACTTCAGCTTCGCCCGGCGTGAAATCAACCAATCCGTGGCCTTGGCCACCACGATCACCATCGGCTACGACGTGCCCTGGCGCACGGTGCACCAGCTGTTGCTCAGTGCCGCGGATGCCACCAGCGGCATCGCCTCCGAGCCGGAACCGTTTGTGCTGCAGACAGCCCTGAACGACTACCACATCAGCTACGAACTCACGGCCTGCGTGGAGGATGTGAACCGCTACCGCGAAACCCTCTCGGGCCTGCTGGGTTCCATTCAGGACGCCTTCGCCGAGGCCAAGGTGGAGATCCTCTCGCCGATGTACAACGCTGTGCGGGATGGCAACCGCAGCACGGTGCCGCCATGGGGCTGAACGGCGGGCTGGAGCTCACGGCGCGTCAGCGGCGCCTGGCGGCCGTGGCAGCCCTGCTGGGCAATGCCCTCGAGTGGTACGACTTTGCGGTGTATGGCTTTGTCGCCAGCACCCTGGGGAAGGCCTTTTTCCCCGCCGAACTACCGGCCCTGCAGACCATGGCCAGCTTCGGGGTGTTCGCCGTGGGCTACCTGATGCGCCCCCTGGGCAGCCTGGTGCTGGGCCCCCTGGGCGATCTGCTGGGCCGCCGCCTGATGCTGAGCTTGAGCATCGTGATCATGGGGCTGTCGAGCCTGCTGATCGGGCTGCTGCCCACCCATCAACAGATCGGCGTGTCGGCCGGATTGCTGCTGGTGCTGCTGCGCATGGTGCAGGGATTTTCCGTGGGGGGTGAATTCACCGGCAGCATCACCTACGCCACCGAAGCCGCCGCCAGCGGCCATGCCGGGCTGGTGTCGAGCCTGGCCACCGCCGGCGGGCTGCTGGGGTTCAGCCTGGGCTCCCTCACCGCGGCGCTGATCGGCTGGGCCATCGGCGATGCCGCCATGGCGAGCTGGGGTTGGCGTTTGCCGTTTCTGCTGGGGGCAGCGGTGGCGGGCCTGGGCCTGTGGATGCGCCGGTCGATGCCCGAAACCCTGCCCGTGGATGAGGGCGCGCCGCCGATCCGCAGCCTTGGCGATCTCGGCGGTGCCATGGGCTGGCGCCTGCAGCAAGTGGCCCAGCAATGGCGCCTGGTGCTGCAGGTGATGGGCTTGGTGAGCTTCGCCAATGTGGTGTTCTACGTGAGCTTTGTGTTCCTGGTGGATCACGCCGGCCAGCAGGCGGGCAGCACCGCAGGGGCCAACAGCGTGTCCACCGTGGTGCAGACCCTGGGGCTGCCGCTGGTGGTGCTGGGCGGGCAGCTGGCGGATCGCTTCGGCTTGATCCGGGTGAACCGTTGGGGCAATGGGCTACTCCTGCTGGTGATGCCCCTGGCGCTGCTGATCGGCCAGGGGGGCAGCCTGGCCAACCTGGCTGTGGCCCAGGGGCTGATGCTGCTGCCGCTGATGGCCACCATGGGGGCCCAGGGGGTGCTCGGTGTGGCCCTGGTGCCGATGCGCCAGCGCTGTGCGGTGTTCTCGATTGCCTACAGCCTGGCCATGGCCCTGTTTGCCGGCACCGCACCGCTGATGGCCAGCTGGCTCCTGATGGAGCAGCACTGGGCCTGGGGCACACCGCTCTATTGCCTCCTCTACGGAGCCGTAGCCCTCTGGGCCGTGCAGGCCAGCCGCAGCGGCCTCAAGCCAATGGCCTGAACACAGGGTGGTGCGGCGTGGGGGCAGCTAAACCAAACTGAGGGCACCGGAACGCGCCCATGCCCCTCTCCTTCCGCGAGCTCCAGGCCCAGCTGCAGCCGGGCTGGGGGTGTGAGCAGAGCGGAGGCAACGCCGCCTTCGACGTGCTGGTGGTGCCGTCGCTCAGCGTGATGACCATGCCGGGCTTGGCCAGGGCGGTGTCAAACGTGGCGCGGCTGGTGAAGGTGGTGCTGCTGCCCAGTTCGGCTTTGTTCACATAAGCGTTGTTGTCGGCATCGGTGGT
>CALJTZ010000402.1 GCA_937975655.1 uncultured Synechococcus sp.
CGCCCGAGCCGAGGCCGAGGTGCTGGAGCGGCTGCAAGCCGCCCTCACCCCCCAGACCCGACTGGTGGTGATCTCGCACCTGCTCTGGAACACCGGCCAGCTGATGCCGATCGCGGCCATCGCCGAGCAGCTGCGCCAGCACCCTGCTGAACCCTGGCTGCTGGTGGATGCTGCCCAAAGCCTCGGCTCCATCCCCGTGCACGAGGCGGCGGCCGCTGCCGACATCTACGCCTGCACCGGCCATAAATGGTGCTGCGGCCCGGAGGGTCTCGGCGTGGTAGCCCTCTCGGAACGGCTACTGGAGCAGGCTCGACCGACGCTGATCGGCTGGCGCAGCCTCAGCCATGAGGGAGATGGGTCGAGCGACTTTCACCGCGATGCCCGTCGTTTTGAGGTGGCCACGTCCTGCATCCCCCTGTTCGCCGGCCTGGACCGTTCGCTGCAACTGCTGGAGGCAGAAGGGTCGGCAGCTGAGCGGCTGGAGCGGATCAAACAACGATCCGGTCAGCTCTGGGCAGGTCTGCAGCAGATCCCAGAATTGGAGACCCTGCTCAGCGTGGCACCACCGGCCGGGCTGGTGAGCTTCCGTCGCCGCGACACCTGGCCGGAAGCCGCCGCGGCCGCGGCCGTGGATCAGCTCGGCCGGCAGCAGATCTGGCTGCGCCATCTGGAGGATCCCGTTTGCCTGCGGGCCTGCACCCATGTGGTGAGCAGCGATGCGGACGTGGAGCTGCTGCTGGCCGCCCTGGCGGAGCTAAACGGCCAATGAAAAGCCCCTCCCCCCTAAGGGGGAGGGGCCAGGGGGCGACCGATCAGGCAGGGCGCTCTTCGAGCAGGTGGCGATACACCCAGCCGGCCAACAGCGCCCCCGCGATCGGAGCCAGCCAGAACAGCCAGAGCTGGCCCATGGCCTCGGCACCGGCCCACACGGCCACCCCGGTGCTGCGGGCGGGGTTCACGGAGGTGTTGGTGACGGGAATGCTGATCAGGTGGATCAGGGTGAGGGACAGACCAATCGGCACACCAGCGAAGCCACCGGGAGCCAGCCGATCGGTGGCACCGAGAATCACCAGCAGGAAGAAGAAGCTGAGCACCACCTCGATCACCAGAGCCGCCAGGAAGCCATACCCACCGGGCGAATGGGCACCCCAACCATTGGTGGCCAGGGGATTGCTGCCCGTGAGACTGAAGCCCTCACGGCCACTGGCCACGAGATAAATGAAGCCACCGGCGATGATCGCGCCGAGCACCTGGGCCACGATGTAGGGCACCAGCTTCGATCCCGGGAAGCGGCCACTCGCCCACAGCCCGAAACTCACTGCCGGGTTGATGTGACAACCGGAGATATGACCAATGGCATAGGCCATGGTGAGCAGGGTAAGGCCAAAGGCCAGAGCCACCCCGAGGAAGCCAAGGCCGAATGGGTTGGAGGCCGCCTCGCTGTAGGGGAAAGCGGCAGCCAGCACGGCACTGCCGCAGCCGCCGAGCACCAGCCAGAAGGTGCCGAGCAGTTCAGCGAGAAATGTCTTGGACATGGATGGACTGAGCGCCATTCACGTTGGAGCAAACCAGCCACATGGTGCCACTGAATCCGAACAATGACAGCCAACACCCCACCAATCAGAAGCAGATCTGTCATCAAAGCCCCGACGGACTTTTTCTATAAACGCAAAAGTTGCCGATCTGATCAGACACATTTCATCGCGAACGCATTCACAGCAGGAAACATTGGCCAGCGGTGTTGCCATTTCCACAGCGATGAATACGTTGAAATCGTGGGCACGGATCTGCACACCACGCCACAGCTATTCCTCAGAACCACCAAGTCCCAACCTCCATCACGCAGTTGCAGCGGCGCAGGGTCCAGCCATCCAGCTCTTTCCAGCCTTCAGCCCGGAGGTGGGAAGAGCCCACTCCCGTTCCTTCTCTCCCTTGTCTCCGAACCATGAACCAGGTGCACCCAACCCGCCTGCATCGGGGTCTGCTGACAGCCGCTGCAGGGCTCGTTCTGCTCGGCGGGGCCGATGCGGCCCACGCCGCCTCCTCCGAGGAGTTGCTGAGCACCGCCCGCAGCGCCTGTCTGGAGCAGGCCGCCAGCCAGGGCTGGCTGACTGACCAGGCCAAGACACTCTCCAGCCGGGCCATTGACGCCGACCGTGTCGAGGTGGTCTTCAATCTGACCCGCGATGGCGTCAACCAGGCCCGCCTCACCTGCCCCTACAGCGTCCGTCAGGGAGTGCTTGGCAGCCTGAACGGCAACGTGCCGCGTACCGATTTCGGCAAGGACTTCAGCCGTTCGATGGCCACAACGGGAAACGCTGGCCAGCCCGTGGATCGTTCACGGGGGTGGTGGCTGCTGCTGCCGATCGCTCTGGCAGGCCTGAGCTGGGCCGCTCTTCGGGGCCGCGACCACCAGGGCAGTGCCGGGGACCAGGATCCAGACATCCTGCCTGACGCCAGCGGCAGCCGCACGGCCGAGTCGTTCATCGCTGAGGCCAGGGGCGGCAACGGCCAGGTACAGATCCATGCGCTGGCCGACAGCAGCTCCCTGGTGCGCAAGGCCGTGCCCAACGGCCAGCAGCTCTCCCTCACCGGCCGGCGCTCGGGCGAGTGGCTGGAGGTGGACGGCGGCGGCTGGGTGCAGGAGCGGGAGATCCATCAGCGCAAAGTGAACCTGGCCACCGCCCGCCCCCGCTGAAGCCGGCCAGCCCTGGGGATCAGCCAGCAAGGCGCATCCGCAGGGCTTTTTCGGCTTCCTCCCGGTCATCGAAGTGAATCTTGGTGGTGCCGAGGATCTGATAGTCCTCATGGCCCTTACCAGCGATCAGCACCAGATCCCCCGGAGCGGCCTGGGCGATGGCGGCAGCAATGGCGGCGGCCCGATCGGCTTCCACCACCAGAGCGGCGTCGGCGGGAATGCCAGCTACCACGTCCGCCAGGATCTGGGCGGGATCCTCCGTGCGGGGGTTGTCCGAGGTCAGCACCACCCGATCCGCCAGGCGGGCAGCGATGGCCCCCATCTGCGGTCGCTTGCCGCGGTCGCGGTCACCGCCGCAGCCGAACACACAGATCAACTGGCCCTGGGCAAAGGGCCGGCAGGCGTTGAGGGCACTGTTCAAGCCATCGGGGGTGTGGGCGTAATCCACCAGCACCGCAGGCTGAGCAGCGGCGCCATCACCGGGCCGGCCGGCGGTGACCCGCTCCATCCGGCCCGGCACCCCACGGAAGCTGGCCAGCCCCTCCAGCAGCATCGCCAGGGGAAGCCCCAGCTGCAGCAGGCTGCCCACCGCCTGCAGCTGGTTCATCAGGTTGAAGCGGCCCAGCAGAGGAGAACGGAACGCCCCCGACCCCATCGGACTCACCAGGACGCCACTGACTCCATCGGCGCTGAAGGCCAGCTGCTCCATGCGCAGCTCAGCGCTGCTGCCCGGCTCGAGGGAACTGCGCCAGCACTGGGCAGCGAGCCGTTCGGCGAGGAGCACGCCCCAGGGATCGTCCACATTCACCACGGCGGCAGCCTCAGGATCCAGCAACGGCGCCTGGAACAACTTGGCCTTGGCCTCGAAATAGTCCTCCATCGAGGCGTGGTAATCGAGGTGGTCCTGGGTGAGGTTGGTGAAAATCGCTCCGGCGAACTGGCAGCCACTGATGCGCTGCTGGTCCAGGGCATGGGAGCTCACCTCCATGGCCCCGATCTGCGCTCCCGCCTCGGCGGCCTGGGCCAGCTGGGCCTGGAGCACATCGGCAAAGGCCGTGGTGTGCTGAGCCGTGACGCTCTGGCCGGGCCAGCGGTTCACCAGGGTGCCGAACAGGGCTGCAGGGGTGCCGCAACAACCGATCAGATGCTCAATCAGGTGGGTGGTGGTGGTCTTGCCGTTGGTACCCGTCACACCGATCAGCCGCAACCGCTGACTGGGGTTCTGCCAGAACTCGGCCGCCAGCAGACCGGCCCAACGGGCCACGGGATCACTCACCACCAGCACGGGATCGCCAATGGCCGGGGGCCGGGCCGCCGCTGCCGCCGGACCGATCACCACCGCCACCGCGCCGGCCGCCACCGCTTCTGGCCAGAAGCTACCGCCATCCACCACCGTGCCGGGCAGACCCACGAACAGGGTGCCCTGGCCCACGCGCCTGGAATCGCAGCTCAGGCTCTGAACCGCACTGTTTTCAAGGGCCGGCGGCACCGCCAGGCCCACCTGGCGCAACAGGGGATGGAGCAGCTGGGTCATGGACCAGCGGTGTACACAAGTGGGCCCGTTCTA
>CALJTZ010000403.1 GCA_937975655.1 uncultured Synechococcus sp.
ATCGCGCTTGTTGCAGTATCAGCGTTGGGCTTTGGTCTTGTATCGACTGTTCCTGCAATTGCAGCTGACAGCGCTGGTACAGCTGCAATTGGTCCAGTTCGTGTTTCAATGACTGGTGCAGCTCAAGATTCTGTGGCTGCCCGACAACGTTGCTCTGGCGGTCGATCAGATCGTCGGTGGCGGTCCCAGCCCCCTCACCGCATACTTCTTCTGGCCCCGTGAGGATGCCTGGGAAACCCTCAAGACTGAACTTGAGCGCAAGAGCTGGATCACCGACAACGAGCGCGTTGAGATCCTCAACAAGGCCACTGAGGTGATCAACTACTGGCAGGAAGAGGGCAAGGGCAAGAGCCTCGACGAGGCCAAGCTCAAGTTCCCCGACGTCACCTTCTGCGGTACCGCCTGAATCGGCGTCTCCCCAGCTTCCGCGCCCCAGCAGGGGCGCTTTTTTTGTCTGTATCGACCCGTTCCTGCCATGGCCCACTCCCCCCGGCGCAGTTGGTTGCTGGGCGCTCTCAGCGGAGCCGGATCCGTGGCGGTGCTGGGGGGAGCGGCGTTCTGCTGGGTGCGTTGGTGGTGGCAGCCCTCAACGGGCGCCGTCGCCCCCGACCCGGTGTTCATCCCGGCGGCCCAGCTCTCGCCGGGTGAGCTCAGCCGCTGTGCCCGGGGTCTTGGTTTGAAGCCTGAACTGGCGGCTCCGGCGGATCCCACCAATTTCGGCGAGCGGCAGCGCCGGGATTGGCGCGGCCGCCCCCTGCCCCATCAGCCCAGCCTGATCGTCCTGCACGAGACCGTGCTGGATCAGGCCAGCACCCTCAACCTATTTCGCACGCCCCACCCGGCCGATGCCGATCAGGTGAGTTACCACCTCGTGATTGGCGCCAATGGGGATCGTCACCGCGTGGTGCCGGATGCCAACCGTGCCTATGGCGCCGGCCAATCGGCCTTTGGCGATTTCACCCTGAAGGCCAAGCCCAGTAGCCGTGGTTCGGTCAACAACATTGCCCTCCACGTCAGCCTGGTGACGCCCGCTGATGGTCGCGGGGCCGACGCCGGCGATGGCCATTCCGGTTACACCCCTGCGCAATACCGTGCCCTGGCCTCCCAGGTGCTGCTGTGGCAGCACCGCTACGGCATCCCCATGAGTCGGGTCACCAGCCATGCGGCCATCGATCGCAGCCATAGCCGCTACGACCCGCGCAGCTTCCTTTGGGACCGGTTTGATCAGGCCTATGCCAAGGCCGTGGTCAGTTGCGGGGCTTCAATACCTGGCCGAACGCACTGGCGGTGATCACGGCAGGAGTCGCGCTGGTATCCACGCTGAAGCTGCGGGATTCACTCTGGCTGCTGCCGTCCGGGTAGAGGAAGGTCACCACTCCCTGCAGGGTCACCGTGGAGCCTGATCGGCTGGTTTCCCGCAGGTCGGCCACGCTCACCCGCTCGAATTGCTCGAAGAAGCTGGGATCGAACTGATCGGCGGCGGCGCCGCCAAACAGCTGGCGTGCCGCTTCGACGTTGCGGTTTGAGAGAGCGCTGTAGAGCTGCTGCACGGTCGCCATGGCTTGATCCACCGCTGCCGGATCCAGAGGCTGTTCGAGGTCTGGTGCCGGCGGCGGCAGGGCGCTTTCCCTGGGCTGTTCGCGTTCCGCTGGAGCCTCCTGGAGGGGCACGCTCCCGGTTGGAGGGGCGAGGGCCTGCTGCTCGCGGCTGAGCAGCAGCAGCCACACCAGTCCCCCCACCACGCCCACCACCAGCACGCCGGCGATGAAGCTGAGCACGGCCACGAGGCCGCGGCTACTGCCGCTGGCGATCGCCGCGGCCTCGGCGCGGGGGGGTAAATCTGTGCTGGCTGTGGCTATGGGTGCGTTGCCCTCACGGAGATTCAGCAGTCCGCTCACCACCGCCGCCATCCGCTCGCAGATGGCGGGGGCGAACAGCTCTTGCAGCTCCTGGTTCAGGCGCAACTGCAGGCGAGCATCGGCCACCAGGGCTGGTGTCTGCCCCACGGCGTGGCTGAAGGCGGGGGTGAGAACGAGGTACTTCAGTGCCGGCAGCAGATTGCTCTGCGACTCCCCGCAGAAATCACCTACGAGGGCCTGCAGGCGCCTGCCATCGCTGGATTGGCCCCGTTGCAGGTCGGCCAGGATCTGCCGGCGCAGGTTGGCTCCGAGCTGGTAGTCGTTCATGGGGCGGATGGCGGCTGAATGGAGGCGTTCCCGGCTGCTGGCATCTTGGCCGCCGCCGCCCGGCGCTGCTGCCATTGCTGATCAAGGGCGCTCAGCAACGCTGGGCAGGCGTTCAGCTCCACCAGCGCTGGAGTGAGCGCTGGGTTGGCGGCGGCGGGCACGGGCCAACTCGCCGCGATCACGGCCCCCAGAGGATCCAGCGTCGCCTGCTGGATCAGGGCCTGCCGCTGCCGCTGGCCCTGATCCAGCTGGTCGAACTGGGCTTGTCGTTGGCGCAGGGTGCCCGGGATGCGATCCGGGCTGGCGCATAGCCGCTGCACCTCAGCGCGCAGGCTGGCGGTGGGAGAGGCTGCCGGCTTCGGTGCCGGAAGCCAGCGCTGCCACGGCTGTAGCCAACAGAGGCCTGCCCCGAGGCCCAGGAGCACCAGCAGGACCACCGGTAGGCGCTGCGGCGGCATGGGGCGCGGGGGGTGGTTGGCGCGCGCTCCCCAGAGGCCGATCGCCACGGAAACATCGTCACCGCTGCCCTGGCTGGTGATCTGCGCCAGTGCCGTTTCCAGCTCCGCCCGTTGGTGCAGATCTGCCAGGTGATGGCCCAGGGCCAGAAAGTCGCCATCGGTGGCGCACGATTTGCGGACGCCATCGGTGCTCAGCACGAGGGCGAAGGGGGCGCTCCCCGGCGTGAGGGGATGCAGGGCCGCCCGCTCGGCGCACAGGGATGCGGCGCCGCCCATGCAGAGGCTGGCGGTGGCTTCGCCGCTGGCAGACACGTTCTGTTCCTCGCTGATCAGGTCCAGGTGGCCGTCAGCGTTTCTGCGCACCAGGTCCCAGTCGCCCAGGCCCGTGTGGCCCCACCACTCCGGTGCCAGCAGCACCAGCCCCAGGGTGCAGCCGTAGGTGAGCGGCGAGAACGGCTGATCGCTGCTCTCGGGCTGCTGGCGCCAGTGCCCAGCGGCCGCCTCCAGCCAAGCGGCCTGGATTGTGGCGGGCAGGTCGTCCGCCAGCAGCTCCAGCCAGTGGCGCTGGTCTGTGAGTGGGTGCTGCTGCAGGGCCCGCTCCACCGCCAGAATCGCCTGGTCGCAGGCCAACTGGCTGCCCACGTCGCTGAGCCAGTAGCGCTCGCCGCCATGGCCGTCGGCTACGGCCATCAGCTGCAGCGTCGTGCCGCCCGGGCCCGTCAGGGAACAGGCCACCGAGGCGTCCTGGCAGGGCTTGCCCAGGCGCCGGTGGGCGGCTCCGATCACGGTGCAGCACTGGGGTTGCTGCCATTGGCCCGTGGGCGCCCCGGTCACCACACCAGCGGGCCGACGTCGTCGGTGGGATCCATCAGTGTGGGCGGCAGATCCGGCAGGGGGATGTTGCCTTCTCGGCTGGAGCCGGCCATCCGGCTGGCGGGCATGGAGGCGGCACCCACCACGGCGGTGGAGGCCCACTGGATGTACTGCGCCAGGGCGGTGGCATTGCTGGCCTGCAGGGGCCGCCGTGGCGATTTGGCCATGCCCCGGGGCATCTGACCGCTGGCACCTGGCACCTCCCCGGCCGGCAGGTTGGCCAGGGGGTCGGGGCCGATGAACTGCTGCAGCACCTCCAGATCGGCGTCATGCCCCATGGCAATCGCCAGGCGCACGGCCTTCTGGGCCCAGGGTTGGCGCATCAGGGCCCCCAGGCCTGCCGCGAAGTCGTCGGTGGGCTGGCCGTCGGAGATCAGCACCAGCACCGGCGGCAGGGCCCGCTCCTCCATGGGTGGCGATTGCATCTGGCCTGCCACCAGCTCCAGGGCTTCGCCCATGGCGGTGATGCCGCCGGCCTGCAGGTCGCGCCAGTCCAGTTGGTCCACGGGCGTGGGCTCGGCCAGGTGCCAGTTGGCCCGGTCGGCGAAGCTCACCGCCCGCACCAGCACCCGGGCCTCGGGGTTCTGGCGCGCCACCTCGGCCATGCCTGGCAGCGACTGACGGATCGCCTGGTTGAGGGCCTGCATCTTGCCCTCGGCCGCCATCGAGCCGGAGCAATCACAGATGTAGATGAAATGCAGGGGCCTGTTGCTGAGCCGAACGTTGGGGAAGGGCATGGTGGGTTAGCGGATCACCTCCACCGGGCCGGCAGCGGTGTGGAGACGCAGCAGGGCCGAGAGATTACAGGTTTTGCCAGGGGGCACGGTCACCCTTTGGCCGTCGTTGAGGTCGGCACTCCAGGGGGCATCGCTGTGGTTAGTGAGGCCCAGGATGGCGGGATCCGTGGGGTGTGCCACCACCTCGGCCAGGGGATGGTGCAGGTCGTGGCTGAGCACTGGATCGAAGTGGTGCGGATGCAGGCTGTTGTCGGCCGCGGCGGCCACCTGGGCCACGGGCGTCTGCAGCAGCACGGCCGCGGGCAGGGCACGGCCGCAGGCCCAGCAGCGGCCAGGGGTGCCCGGTTCCGGAAAGTTTTCCTGCTGACAGTGGGGGCACAGCACCCGCTGGTCCAGGCACTGGGCGATGGCGTGCATCCACTGGCCTGTGAGGGCCCGGCGGTTGGGCTGGTGCAGGCCACTGCAGAAGGTTTGCTCAAACAGGGCCTTCAGCCGTTCCGGGTAGATGGGCCAGGTGATCAGTGCCGCAGCGTGTTCGATCGGATCGGGGCGGTTGCGGGGATCGCGGGGATCGAAGATGAACACCGGGTCTTCGCCGTAAAGGCGGCGGCGGGCGGGTTCATCCAGGCAGCGGATCGCCAGCTCCAGTTGCCCCTTCAGTGGGTCGTGGCGGGTGAGCAGCCGGAAGATCAGCACGGCCAGGGAGAAGAGATCGCTGCTGGCTCCTGGCCTGGCCTGCCCCAACAGGATCTCGGGGGCCATGAATCCCGGGGTTCCCAGCACGCTGCCGAGATCGCGGCCGTCCACGTCCACGTTGTCGTTGTCGCAGATCAGCACCCGGCCGCTGGTGGGTTCCAGGAAGAGGTTGCCCAGGGAGATGTCCTTGTAACAGAGCCCCTTGAGGTGCAGTTCGTGGAAGCCGTTGGCCAGGAAGAAGCTGGCCCGCAGCACGTTGCGCAGGCTGATCTCCAGGTTGCCGCCTGCATGGGCATGGGCCCCGATGAACCCAGGGGGACGCAGGGCCATCAGATAGCCGAAGCCTGCTTCGGCCAGCTGGATCCGCTGGCGGGATTCAGGGGTAGGCCGCAGCAGGGCCATTGGCCAGAGGAAATCGTTATTGGGTGCCCCCAGGCGAATGCTGTCCCCCAGCCGGTGCTCCAGGTGTGGGTCGCGGGCGAGGCAGGCCGGGAAATACCACTTGAGAGCTAGCTGTTCGTCTCCGATCGCCACCGCGTACACCTGGCCCTGGCTGCCGCCCCCCAGGCCCCGCTGGATCTGAATCGGTTCCTTGAGACCTTCGAAGCGAAGCGTGGCACCCTCCGGCAGGATCCAGGTCATGGCTGGGGGCGGCCAACCGGCTCGATGGCCTTGCGGATGCCGTTGCGGTGGGCCAGGGCGGTGAGTCGATTGGCGAAGCTGTGGCGCAGGGCCTGGCCGTCCCGCAGCACCACCACCAGGGTGTGCTGCTTGCGCGAGCCCAGCAGAATCCAGCCCACCAGGGCCGCGATTTCCAGGGGCCAGAACAGCAGCGGAAAGGGCAGCAGCAGCAGCCCGCCCAAGCAGAGCAGCAGCCACCAGCTGAAGATGTGGGGGTAGAGGGGCTGGCTGTTCACCACGGCGGAGCGGATCTGATCCACTGCGAGCCTGCGGCCCTCAAAGTCGATCGAGCCGGCCGTGGGCGGGGGGGGCTGGAGCGTTGCTGGCTTGGGGACCGCCAACTGGAACACGAGCACCGGCCCCTGGTGCCCCAGCTGGATTTCATCGCCATCGGCCACGGGCCGGCACTGGTGGATGCGCTGCCCCTCCAGGTAGGTGCCGTCCTGGCTTTGCCAGTCGCACACCACCCAGCCGTGGCTGCGGGAATGGCGCACCACGGCGTGGTGATCCGAGACGCCCGAGCTACTGGCCAGGCACAGCCGGTTGCCCTTGGCCTTGCCGATGGTGAGGGGTGTGGCGGCATCGAGGGGCGCCACCTTGGCGGTGTCGCTGCGCAGCACCAGCTGCGCCTGGATCGGGCTCATGGGTCCCCCTTCCGCCGCCGCCACCACAGGCGCCAGTCATCGCGGAGGTCGGCCCACCAGCCACCATCGCCTTCGCGAAAGGCCACCACCCGGCCCGGGAACAGCAAG